>NZ_JADBTB010000152.1:0-13466 GCF_020246405.1 Microcystis sp. M083S1 | reverse complement strand
TCCATGGCCAGAATCCACTCTTACCGATCGCTATCAGACTACAATTCCCGATTCCGTTCGCAAAGCCCTTGGCTTGAATAAGCGCGATAAAATCTGCTACAACATACAGCCCGACGGCAAAGTATGGATTTCCAGGGCTGACGGGACAGAAGAAAATGATCCGGTGCTTGGGAAATTTCTGAATTTTCTTGCCCAAGATATGGAACAGAACCCTCAACACATACAGCCAATTAGTTCTAACCTAGTCAATCATGTTCAATACTTGGTCTCTGGCGTTGCTCTTGATCTTGATGCACCACTTCTGGATGAGGACGAATAAGGTTGTCTATAGATCAGCCCCTAGTAATTAATGGATGGAGCATATTTGCTCAACCTCTGTTCCTTGAACAGTTTGAAGAACTTGTGACGCAGGTTGAAGAGCTGCACCACAAGTTTCCTCAAGATTACAAAAGGAAAAATGCGACAAAGCGTCTAGCTGCCATAGCAAAGTTAGCCTTTGATACTATTCCTCAAGACCCAACTCGCAGTGATTATCGACTGGGAACTACGCTTGGAGACGATTACAAACACTGGTTTAGAGCCAAGTTTTTTCAGCAGTATCGACTGTTTTTTCGATATCATCAAGAGAGTAAAATAATTCTCTTTGCTTGGGTCAATGATGAAAACTCTAAGCGAGCTTAAGTAGTCATGCAAAATAAATTTCCTAGTGAAGACAGGCAAGAGGCAATAGGCAAGAGGCAAAAGCTTTATCGAAATGTGTAATTAATTTTGCTTAGGTACTTATGAGAGTAGTACAGACGCTTATAGAGTCTTTAGAAAAATGCTGGAGACCGGTTATCCTCCAGATGATTGGCATGACCTACTCAAAGAGGCCAAAAGTACAATTAGCCGTTTACGCGAAGCTGCTGAAACCGAAATTTAATGATAGATATGTCTGGACTTACCCATACAAAAATACTAAAAAATTAACAAAACCCTTACTGCATAAAGCTTCTCAGAATAAATTGACAAGCCGTCACTGGGTACATTTTCAAGGGAAAATGGCTGTACCGTTGACTGTCTCTGGAGTGGAGCGATTCCCTAGATTTCGCTGTATAGCGATCGCTAACCTGATGGCAATTAATCTTTAGAGTAAGGGATTCCCTCTTTTTGCTGTTTTTATGCCCCGAAACAAGCTATAATGGTCTAAAGGTCAAATTTGAAAAATTTTGCCTCAAACCCTATCTGCGTAAAAACTTAAGTTAGGCTCTGTAAAACTTTTAGCCATAGTTAGTAGGTTTATACGGGGGAAAGTCCAGTAATGAGATGCTTCCCATAACTTTTCTCTCTAAGTAGTCGTGCAAAATAAATTTCCTAGTGAAGATAGGCAAGAGGCAAGAGGTGGTTAGATATGTGTAATTAATTTTGCTTAGGTACTTATCACCATACCATGAGGATTTTCACCAGATTGTCACCCCGTCAGATGAAAATCTCTTGACTATCGCATTCCCGATGAGGTATTCTTCAATCAATCAGGCACTGGCACACTTTGAATTTCTATATTTTCTGACTAATGGAAAAACTTCCTAATCAACCAACTTTTTATGACTCACCAGAGGAAGCCATAAAAGAGATTGTCAAGATTAAAGAAAAAATTTCTAATGCTCCTCCTGGAAATTTGAGACTTGGTATCTTTCGAGGTAAGCGTTTTTGGGGAAAACTAGATGTAGCATCGGTGGATAACGGAGATTTTCATGGCAATCCTGAAAAAAATGCCAGAACGCTATATCATCGTCTGTTAGCACGTTTTTTGGCCGAGCGAGTTTATCGTTCTCAGTTTTTAGTTTTTGTATTAGCAGTAATTTTAGGTTTGGTAGGTGGAACTATTCACAATACTGAAAAGCAATTGCTTGAATCATTAAAAACAAACATAGATAATGAACAAAAACTTTTAAATGAAAATCTTAGTGATAGAAGAGAAAAGAATAGATTGATTTTCACGGAAGAAGCACAGCCTTTCATAGAGAAGGGAAATCCTATTCCTGATGATGTTATCGAACGTTTTAATAATGATAATCGTTTTTTAGAGAAAACTTTTAATGAGGGAACACGGAAAATTGAAGAAGCAACAAATAGTTTATCTTTTTATACAGATATTCTTAATACATGGGGTTCCATTTTTCACAGAATCGGACAATTAGTTGCTTTTGGAGTTATATTAGTATTGATTCCAACAATCAATGATCATATTCTTAAAAGAAATCATAAAGAAAAAAAACAAGCTGAAGATATTGTCCGACGAATTTATTTAAGAGATTTCAAGAATGCAAAACCTCCTGAAGATTTAAAAGATATTTGGCGATATGGATGGATTACGACTGATGGTCGTCCTGTATCCTCGGAAATCAGCGTGGATGACTTTAAAACGGATGAACTACCAAGAAGAGCGAATGCTTGGGTTCTTCCTAGTTTCAGTCTGTTGACCAGTACAGGAGCTTATACTGGTCTAGCTGCGTCACTTTCGTTATGTATTTTGTGGATTTTAATTTTTGTTTCTTGTTGGCTATACCAAATAAATTTATCTTCTAACTCCGAGTCTGAAATTTTATCTACAGAAGAATCAAGTAATTCTTCTAGATTTGGGATTGTTTCTATTTTCTTTATAAAACCGCTCAATTGGATTACCAAAGATATACCGCCAATTTGGACTATGTTCTTTGGCGGATTTTTTGGAGTTTGGAAAAGAATTGTAGATCGTCCGCCTTCTTTAAACAGAGCGCGAGAGTTAGAAAAACAAGTATCTGTTGATGCGGCGACTTATCTTATGGCGGGAGGATATCCTTGGTCACAAGTTGCTGAATCGGCACGCATTAGGCAGTTTGAGCAAGCTCAAAGAGATAGCTCCCCAATTTTTCAACTAGGAATAACAGCAGGAATGCTAGCTGCAAGGGGTGATCTTTATGCGCCTTCTGCTGGACTACCATTTAAACTCTCTCTCAAAGATTTAACACAACATCTTTTAGTTTTGGGGGGTATTGGCTCTGGCAAAACGGCTGGCATTCTGCGCCCTATTGCTAGACAAGCGGGGCAAGCTGAAGGCGTTGGTTTAGTTGTTTTAGATGGAAAAGGAGCGTTACCCGGTGAACTAAAAGATGTTGTTAAAGGAATGAAGATTGTCGATCCAAGAAACAGCCGAGTTTCTCTGGTTAAGGGATTACAGCCCGCCACACTTGTTGATACTATTATTGATGTAATAGGGGCGAGAAAAAATAGTGCAGATCAGTTTTTCACGGACAGTGCTGCTGACCTACTGCGTAAGGCTGCAATATTAGCTCAGGCAGCAGGGGGTGATTATTGGACTTTAAGTAGTATTGGCAAGATTGCTACTAATTCTGATTCCCAGAATGATGTTATACTAGCCATTCCAGAATCGGCAGAAACACTGACGGTCGGAGAAGCAGCCGAATTCTTTATGGAAGATTGGGAAAATACTGAGGAACGAGTAAAATCAAATATTATAGCTACGGCGAGAAGCTGGCTTAACACAATTACTAGCCATCCCGACCTTGCGGCATGGGCAGATACAAACGATGAATTAGAAAATGTTGATATTACAGCACCTCTAGAGGGCGGAAGATTGGGAGTTTTAATTCCTGATTATCGCTACGGTCGTGGTGGTGCATTGGTTACGGCTCTTATCAAGGCACGATTGTATGAAGGCATTAAAAAACGCGGAGAAAACAGTGATCAGGAATATATTCCCGTACTTTTTATAATGGATGAGGCTCAAGAAATTGCTACTAAAGATGATGCGTCTTTATTAGCCATTGGAAGATCATTAAAATTAGCTATGGTTGCAGCGACACAAACTGTTGAAGGGGTGGTTGAGAAGTTAGGAAAAGAGACATCTGATAAATGGTTTGGTATTTACGGCAGTTTAGTTGGGTTGAAAGGACGTTCTAAAGTAACCAATGAATTTATTGCTGCCCGATTTGGCACTGGATGGCGTTCAATAGTAGAAAACGTTCAAGGTGTTCCCATTAACCAAAGTGCGGGAATCAATACCGTACATGGAGTTAAAGCAGCGAGTCTTTATCAAGAAAGTTGTCGGAATATTGAATTTGACTCTCGAGATAGCAGAGAACTTGCTAATTTTCCTTGGAATTTATTAAAACCCCCTATTTTTCGAGAGCGCATAATATATGGAGATCAAACATCAAAAATGAACACCACGATTAGGGTTGCTCCTTTACTAGAAGCGGGAGAAATTGAAGATTTGTTAGCTGTTCCAGGAACTGCTTTAATCGTTGCAACGAGAGCTTCAGTGACCAGACGAGATGTTATTAAGTTAAACTTTATTTCAGAGGATGGAACAAGTTTTGAGCCATAGTCAACATTTATTCTGGATTTTACCAAACCAAAAATAAACTAATTCATTTTGTTTGATATTTTTCAGTTTTATCATATTGTTCCTTTCGTATGGATTCAGTTATGCCATCAATAGTCTGAAAATAGTATGGGATTTCTGAAATGTAAGGTAATTTAGCTATTTTTGCACCGCCTAGCAGTTTTATATCAAGATTAAACAAACGTTGACCTTCTGGGTTTAATATTGAAAAAACTTTCACAACATAGGTGTCATCTTTTTTAATTGTGATATTTTTATCATTAGGTTTTCCTATAAGGATGCGATCTTGATACGAAAAAACAGCAGTGCAAATATCTTTAACTTGAGTTGAAGTAATAAGTTTTTGACCAGCTTTAGCTGAAAATACATAGCCTACATCTTGACTATAAGATACCAGTCCAGAAACTGTTTTTTGTGCCATGTTTTTTGATGAGTTCTTCTGGGGAATAGTAACTAATTCAGTTTGATAAAGAACCGTTCCTCCCAAAGTAGGCTCTTCAGGACAAGAGAAAGCGACATCATCAGAAGAAGATGAACCACACCCTGATAAGAGGGAGAGGGAGAGGATTAGAGGCATACTCAAGATTTTAAAATGATATTTGTTCATAGAAAAATAAGAATAAGTTTTGAGTTTAACGAGTGCGTTTAGGTGATTGTGTTGGAGGTTTGGGGGCTTGAGTGTTTTTAGCTGCTTCTTTCGCCTTTTCTAATTTACTCTTTGAATAATCTCCTGCCATTGCAGCATTTCTACTTGTTTGCTGCATTGATTGTGTTGGAGGTTTTACGGCAGCTGCTTCTTTCGCCTTTTCTAATTTATTCCTTGAATCTAAGCCTGCCATCGCAGCATTTTCGCTTGTTTGCTTTATTGAAGATTGTTCTTTCCCTTTAACTCTTTCCCAAACTTTGTGGGCACTTTCCTGATCCCGTGTAACTTTTGCTTGCATTACAGGGTCATAACGTTTATTGGTTTTGTCATAACCATACTTACTTCTTAAAAAGGCTTCTCTCTGACGATCAAGTGCTTTTTGAGCTTGAGGGGTTTTTCCATTCTCATTATACACACCCAAAGCTTGGTATGCCCCACGATTGAGAGTATGAAATCCGTCTCCCCGCATGGGATAAGTTCTACCAAAACTTTTTTTTTCAGTATGAACTCCATACGTTCTGCCGTTTACAATATAGGTATGGTTGCCATTCTCATTGCGGTATGTGGCTTTCCCTGTTCTAATTGCCTTCATATCGTCATTGACATTAACGCGGGGTTCAATAACGGTGTTAATGTCGTGCTTACAAGATTTCTGATTGACTTTAGAAAGATAATGCCGATCAGCAGGTTTTTTGACTGATTGATGTAAATCATCGGGTGGTTTTTTTTCAGACATAGTTACTGATTGGGGATAAATGGGATATAAAAATTATGAGGAAACCGCTTATTTTTTGTCCTGTTCGAGCGATTTGCGCTCTAGCTCTGTAGGGAGCATCTCACCTTATGTAACTCCTAAATTAAGCTTTATGTCAAGCTATTTTGAAAGCCTTGCTAGAAAACAGTTTCATAGATAAGTATAATTACTTGCTTGCATAAATGAGATTCCCCGCTCTGTATGCCTCATTATAGCTAAAACAATAACCAATTTATCATTTATCTATCTCGTCTATAAAATAATATTCAGCCTCGTCATCAGGAATAGGTTTTTCCTCATCAGAAGACATATAAAGAACAATCAACTGACGCTGGTTATGACCGTCGATCAAATAAAAGTCATCAGGGCGCAAAATAGGATTATTTCCTGAATCTATAGCACACCGACATTGAAATTTTTTGGAAAAATCGGAAATAAATGTATATCGTTCTCGTCCACTATCTTGTATCTGTGCATCAACATCCGGATTTGTCGGTTGAAGCTTGAGAAGAATGGAGAAATCACCTTTTACAGGAACATAAAAAATTTGTAATAGATAAGGATACATACTATTTTTATCGATTTCTTTTAAAAGTTCATCATCATCTTCATAAATAAATATTTCATTTTCAGAGATAGAAAGAAGTTCCGCAAAACCTTTTTTTAGCTCATCACGAGATAAAGGTTGATCGACAAAAAAATCCTCTAAAACTGGTGTAAATTTTTCTGAAGTTCCATCGTTATTCATTAAAATTCTCCTGATTTTTTTCTTTTTGCTCTTGAGTTAACGGTCGATTGCGATAAGGACTCTTTTGGATTTGACTAGGAAATTATAACATCTCCAGCACTGCTTCAATTAACTCAAAACTTAAGCTTTTGGGATATGAAGACCCCTCCGAAGGTGATATTAGTAAGGCATTATCGGCCACGTTGAGGTGCCTTGGGTTGAGGCGACCTAGATTGGGTTGCTAGTTTTGGAGATTGTGCTTTTTGTTTTGCTCTAGATAAACCTTGCTGATGCTGCGCTGGTTTAGCTTGACGAGCCTGTGCTTTCGGTTTAGCTTTAGCTAGACCTTGTTGGTATTGTACTGATTTAGGCTTAGATTCTTGAGTTTTATTCTGAACATTTTGTTTGGTTTTTTCTAGTTTACTTTTTGAATTTACCTGTATGGTTTTAGATGACTTTGACTGAGCTTTCTGTTTGGACTTAGTTAAGTTGTTTTGACCCTGTACTGCTTGAGTTTTATGGGCTAAAGCTTTCTTTTTTAATTGAGCCAGTTTTTTAGGCGATTGAGAAGCTGAATTTTTCTGCTTAGAGATTGGCAGAGGTTTATTAGGTAAAAAACTAGCTCTAGTAGCTTCCATTGCGGCTTTCTGAAATTTTTGTTGTTCAGCTATTTTTTGTTTCTGTTCACTTAATTTGCTTGAGTTTAATGACGGAATTTGTCGCTGTCTTTGCCATATTTGATTTCTTACTTTTGTTTTGTAATGCTTTAGAGCTTGCAGCATACCTTTATTATACTTTGAACCAAACTGAGAGCGAATATCCTTAATATCCATCAATAAGGCTTGCTCAAATTGTCCTTTATTAATCAAATTACGTTGTTCTGCACGGAATTTTTGTGCAGAACTATGGCTTCCCCAAGTGGCTGTTTTTCGATGGTCTGCTTCTGTCATCCAGATAGCGATGCCTTTATCTCTATTGAGGGGAACAATTCCTTCATAAGATTTATATGCTGGGATGTGATTAACTTCACCTCCTCTATTAGCTTTTCTTACGGCTTTGTAATAGCCACCTTGTTTATCCATATATTTTTGTTGAATAAGAAAGCATAAAACTTAATAAAGTCTGATTTAACATAGTTAAATACTACAGTTGGCTATAAAATATTAAAAATATTTAAAGCAAAGTAATGAAATTGATTGTAGTAATCTAGTTGCTAATCATAATGCCCTTTTGGAAAAACAAAAACCCCCTCTACGATTGCGTCTGGATCTTCGTCACCAAAACGAAAGTAGAATCCAACGCCAAATTTATGTGATGTAAATCCCACGTCATCAATTTCTAACTGTCCATCAATTTCTTCAAATAATTCTCTTAGCTCATGATAGCTGAGTCCAGACAAACACTGGTTATAAAGCATTGGTTCAGCTGGCTTAAACATCTCAATAGCCTCACAAGTATTATCGGGTTTGTAATAGACAAAGATTCCTAAATCTTCGTATAAATCGGTGTCCTTAAAATTTTTATCCTCACCTTTGTACCATTTGTTAAAAGTTTCAAAGTTTGTAGAGAAATCTTTTAGTGCATGGCGCACTTCATCACGGCTCATGCCAAAGCGAATCATATCGATACCTTGATAGGGTCTGAGGATAAACTGCATAATGACCTCCCAATATAGCCTATTAACGATAATACTCAAAGAGTATGCTATTATTATAAAGCCAATAACCAAAAATCAAAATTTTAACGATAATTTTCCGAAATCTGCGCTCCATCGAGCGTAATGCTCTATGATTATAGTGTTGGGCAAATTCAAGTTTGAAATGTACCAAGACCGATTAATCGAAAAATATCTCAGATGGGGTGCGATAGTCAAGGGATTTTCAGGGTCGATGGTTGAAGCCTTCGCTCAATCTACCTTAGCTTGTTTAACGATTTCGTCGCCCCTTTCGGGAAAACTATGGGATGAGTACTTAATGTACTCGTTAAGTCCTCGCCGTCAAGAATGCGTTCTTTTGGGCTAATCTTTTGGTAGCTGATTTAGGAGCATTCCATTTTGGGATAAGCATTACCTAAAGTAACGGTGGTGCAAGGGTTTCAGTCCCTCGTAAAACTGCTAAGGTACAAAATCGGGATTCTCCTGCTTATCTCGGTCTTTCTCTCTTAGTGGTGCAGGTCAGTTTACTTGATCAGCAACCTTATTGAAAGACCACGCAGTGGCACACTTCATTTTTGAATCGATGTCAACTAATAATGTTGTCTATTTGACAGGAGAAGCAATGTGATAGGGTTCAATTGGATGAGTGGGTCAAAAATACTACTAATTCTGCTTCTAGCATCTGGATGTCAGTCATCTACTACACTAAATCCACAGGCATCAGGAACTTGCGCTAATGAACCAGATCGAAGTCTAATTGATCAAACAGCACCCAAATTAAACGTTTCGTCGGGAGACAGTATTACACAAACGGGTAAGATTAAATCTAACCAAGGTGTGACGTATCAGATTGAGGCTCAGGCTGGACAGACATTAATTTTTAAAGTAACACCTTTGTCTAAGTTATGTATCTGGAAATTAAAATCTGATTTTTCTCCTCTAAAAACAAAAGAAATTCAGGAAGATGGTAAGTATTTTCTTCATATTGAAGCCTTAAAAGAAGATACTAATTTTGAAGCTATTATAGCCATCGATTCAGAAGTAGGAGTTATTCCTTCACCTTCTATTACAAAAGAAGACCCAAGAACAATTTCTCCTATTTCACGACCTTCTCCAACTCCATTCTCTCCGCCTCCTGTGCAACCTAGTATCAACAATAATACTAATGCCACAATTGTAGGACAACCAGGAAAGAAAAATATTCGTAGAGGTCCTGGTTTAGAATATGCACCAAGACATATTGCCTATCCAGGTGATCGCGTTCAAGTTATCAAATCTGTTAGAAATAGTGATAAATTCATTTGGTATCATATTTATTTTCCCCAATCAGGAGCAGATGGATGGATTGCAGGTAATTTACTTGCTGTTGATGGTCAAACTACTTATCCAAGTCAACCGCAAATCCAACCTCCATCTCAACCTCCACCAAAAGCTTCGTCCAGAGGAACCAATGCTACAGTGAGCGGTACTCCAGGAACTAAAAATATGCGTTCTGGTGCTGGAACTGCTTATGGGGTGGTAGGAACTGTTCGTACAGGCGATCGCTTACAAATTTTGGGCAGTAGCTATGATAGAGGGGGTTATCAGTGGTATAAAGTCTATCATCCTCAGTCTGGTACGACAGGCTGGATTGCTGCTCAATTAATTAGCTCTGACTAGCTCTAGTGTAATTTTTCATCTACTACAACTAATATGAAATCTTTTATTTCAGCTTTTCGATATTTTATTATTCCTATAATTGTTGTAATGGGTGTATCGATTTATTTAGGGTTTAAACAGCCTGCTGAACTGCCAACTACTGCTACAACTTCTACCTCGCCATCGGTTTCTTCTACTTCTCTAATTTCTCCTGCTTCTATCCCTAAAAATACTCTAACGCCTCCCTTACAGCGACCTTATCCTTTGGCAAATACATCCAAAGCTCTGCCAGTTCCTTCGCCCATGGTTACTGGTGCTGATGATATCTATTCACTATCTTCGCCACCTCCCAATCAGACTGTACTTTCACCCCCTAACCAAACTGAAATTCCTTTTCATATAAAATACGAAGAAAATGCTAATGATTTAGTGGAAATTGGTATTTTCTACGAACGTAAAGCATATCTAAATCGAGAAGCGGCAGAGATGTTTAAACAGATGCAATTAGCCGCTCAACAAGAGGGAATTGAGATCATTCCTGTTTCTGGCTTTCGCTCAGTTGCCGATCAAAAAAAGCTGTTTGAGCGACAAATTCAACGCCAAGGAAGTAAGAAAGCAGCCTCTAAACTGAGTGCGCCTCCAGGTTTCAGCGAACATCATACAGGCTATGCTCTCGATGTTGGTGACGGTAAAAGTCCTAATACTGTCCTCAAATTGACATTCGACTCTACTGAAGCCTATCGCTGGCTAGAAGTTCACGCTGCTCAATATGGCTTTGAACTATCATTTCCGAAAAACAATTTCCAAGGTGTTAGTTATGAACCTTGGCACTGGCGTTTTGTCGGTTCAGCAACAGCTCAAGAAATTTTTAGAGTAGCAAAGACACAAAGACAATAATGGACTTCCCCTTTGAGAAAAGTTCATAACCTGTACTTTGGGAAAGATTAACAGAATTTCCGCTGCCCCGTTACTGGGTACAAATCAGAGAAACTCCTAATAAATCTAAAGCCGCACAAACTCCTCGTCAACAGTAAATCAGTTGATATGTCATCTTTCTGAGAAATGCCCTCACCTCAACTGTGGCAGGCTCGATCGCTGGTTCGACTGGTAAAAAACTAGGGGATGCGATCGATAGAACAAGGGAAAGCAAAATATAAGTTAGCTTTCCCGTCACGTTTTGCTCTGAGCTTGAAAGGGCTATACTCTACCGTATCAAAGGGCATTATATCCTTCCAAAAACTCCAATAACTTTTCTTCCCAAGGGTTCAGGTAGGGACGTTTCAAAGAACCCAATGTTTCTAGAATAGCCCTCACCGTCTCCTCTTCCCCTAACGACCGGAGATGAACCAGACGATCGCTCAGTTGTTGCATATTTTGCCGGTGGTCGGGGGAATACTGCAAATCCCTTAAATTCTCCTCTCTAACGGTATATTCACCGTTCCAAGTCCGCACCAGACAGGAAAATTCTCTTACCTTGATCACGATACACCAACAACCACCCAGACCCCGCAAATCGGGATTATCCTTGATCAGGATTTCGCAGACATCACCGACCCGGTAGGGTATGGGGATTTTGGTTCGCTCCCGGATGCGCTGTACAATATCCTTGACGATGCGACCAGACGGCACTTTACCACCAGCAGCTTCTACCGCCTGCTGCCACACTTCTCTCTGTTGGTCTGGTTCCAGTTGAGTTAGGGGACGGACTTGACGCTCGGAGATTGGCAAAATTTGAGAACCAATGGTTCTCGTTTCGTCTCTGTCTGATTGAGAACCAATGGTTCTCGTTTCGTCTCTGTCTGATTGAGAACCAATGGTTCTCGTTTCGTCTCTGTCTGATTGAGAATCATTGGTTCTCGTTTGCAGATTCTCAAAAACTTCAGAACCAGAAATCAGATAGTCCATCTTACGACGAGAATAACCAAAACGATCACGGCAATACTCCTCAAAAGTCTTGTGGGTAGAACGGTACAGTCGTCTATCCCGCAATTCCTTCAAGGCTGTTCCCGCTTCGTAGAAAGCCCTTTCTACCTTGCGCTCCCAGAACAGACGTTGACGTTCCTCTTCTGGTGTCAGGTCATCGACCAATTCTACCCGTACCGATTGCGGGGGAAATAGATCCAGTTCCAAGTTGACCGCCCCTTCCGGTTCGGGTGGCAGCCGTTTACGGTTCTTTTTAGCCCAATCATCCAGCCACAACCGGGGCGAAGCGAACTTCGTGGTGGCCTTAACGGGAATATCGAGGACAAAACCGTTCGCGCTGACGGTGCGCTTGGCACTAAAAGAATTGTACTCAAAACGCCACTCTAACCCGTAGGCTGTCCAGATTTGCGGAGAGCAACACCAGATGTTCACGCCGTTACCTCTCGACTACTTGACTATTTACAGTCGCAAAGTTTGTTTTTTTCAACCAGTGATATTAATATTATAAGTGATAGAATAGACGATAACAATAGTTTTTCTGAGAGGTTGTGGACGTGGTGAAACAGAAGAAAGCGGTGATGATTCCCGTCGAGATGGTCGAGACTATCTCATGGTCGGAGGAGGCGGGATTGAAGTTAAAGGAGATTCGGGAGGGACAGGGACTATCTCGAAACAAGTTGGTAAATAAGATCAGGGATGCCGGTCGGGACATCTCCCCCCAGCACATCCAAAAGTTGGAAACCGGTTTCAAGGCAATAACGGGAGAAAGTCAGACAGCCAAGAGTGTCGGCACGGCTACCCTCCGAGCGATTCTCGACGCTTTGGATTACCCGCTCGATCTGTTCCTCACCGAAATCGGTCACAAGTAAACCACCTGAGTGCCTTTTTAATCCCCGAACCGAACCGACGATAACTTACGAAATTCTCTTGCTTCCAATTGAAGCCTTTTTTTTAGGGACTATACTGGATTTATCCGTTGGTTCCGCGTACCTATCCACTGTTTAGCTTTTTGTTCCCTCGATCTTAACCCCTCGGAGATGAAAAATTATGCAAAAAGCCGCCTCGTTACCCGATCGCTACCGAATCGGAAAAACTCAGTTTTACGAACGCCGCCAGCATCTGATCCGCTTGGGTTACGACATGGAAGCCGAGAAACACGGTCGAAACAGCTACTACAGTGATGAACAGGTGCAAATATTCGATGACCTAAACACCCACTATAAGAAATGGGGTACTCTCGAAGGTTTTCCGACTGCTACCCCCGAAATCGCTGATAACCAGACCGAAACCGACAAAAATTCCTCCGTAACTAACGCCCAGACGGGATTAGTTCAGCGAGAGAGTGAAAAAGTCATAAACGATTCCGTCGATGCCGAAGAAATCTTCGTCGATACCAATCCCTTAGAGGACATTCAAGAGGATAATTTTCGTCGTGTGGATGAGGCCGCCCAGTTTGCCGCCGCCCAGAATATCGTCGCCTTCAACTACCTGACCGTCAACTACATGAAAGAACGCAATTTCAGCGTCCCCGGTCTAAGGTCACAGGTAGAAAAATCTGACCGTGTGGTCGAGGAGTCCCTCGATTCCCTCAAACAGTCCCCAGAAGTAATCGCAAAGAAGCTGATCCAACGTACCAAGAAGGAACCAGAACAGATGACCTAACCTTGATCCTACAGGGTGCGCTCGATCGAGAACGCCGTCGTCTGTTACATTGGTTTCTCATCTGTCAGATCACGG
>NZ_JADBTB010000151.1:0-8402 GCF_020246405.1 Microcystis sp. M083S1 | reverse complement strand
TTGTGGTTCCTTCCATTCCCTCGCCAGCAGGACTGTATCTTAGAATACATTTTACCCACCAAATCCAAGAGAGCCTTGAATGAACCAATCATAGTTAAGAGCGTTGGAAAATAGGGTCTGTAGGCGCACGGATTTTCCATTGTGAATATAGTATCATGTCAAGTCGCCTTTGTCAAGAGAAAATTTAACAACATCCAGACAAACGGGGACATGAAGCTTAAATCAAGATGGGAATTACAGCAGACGAATAAATTCTTCTTGTGTCAGTTCAGCATCGCGTAAAATTTTTAGGAGTAATCCTTTCCCGACAGTTTTCCCCCGATGAACCGGTACGGTGACAACTCTTCCATCTTCATGTTTTAAGCGCAGATGACTTCCTTTTTGTCGGATAGATTGAAACCCTATTCTCGTTAAAGCTTTGATAACTTCATCACCGGTTAATATCGGTAATTTTGGCATCAGATAGACACCTTTTCAATTCCAACAAACTCCGACACATCTTCAGGATTGCCATCTTCCAAGCAAAGTTCAATCACTTCCCTGATATTCTTCATCAATTCATCAATCGTTTCCCCTTGACTGTAACAACCCCGAAGTTGAGGAACTTCCCCAACATAATATCCATCCTCATCCCGTTCAATGACAACATAAAACTCTCTTTGATGGTTCATGGTTCTCAATCCTTAAAAAAATTATCGCTATCTAAGCTTTTATTGGCGATTATTGAGACTTGAAAATAGGGTCTGTAGGCGCAAGGATTTTCCATTATGAATATAGTATCATGTCAAGTCGCCTTTGTCAAGAGAAAATTTGACAACATCCAGACAAACGTTATTGTAGGGGTAATTCATGAATTACCCCTACACCTATTACCTAGTCCAGTAACCCACCACCATCGACAGTGGTTGATGTAATCATCTGATGGACTATGACTAGGGAGCTAGTTAAGAGTAGATTAGAGATGAAGATTGATTGAATGAACCAATCATAGTTAAGACCGTTGGAAAAGAGGGTTCGTAGGCGCACGGATTTTCCATTGTGAATATAGTATCCTGTCAAGTCGCCTTTGTCAAGAGAAAATTTAACAACATCCAGAAAAACGTTATTGTAGGGGTAATTCATGAATTACCCCTACACCTATTACCTAGTGATAAGTAAAACCTAGGGTGCGTTAGTTGTAACCCACCACTTATTATTGACTTGATCGGCGATCACACCCTGTAAGGGTGAACATTCGGGGGATAACCCATCGCTGAAACCGTAGATTTCCTATCCGAATGTTGCGCCCCTACTTTTTCAGCATACCCTAATTAATCGGGCAATTTATACTGTTCCACAATCTTTTTAGCATATTCAGGAACATGAGCCGCTAATTTTTCAGGATAATTACGTTTAACATAAAGGTAATTACGGGTAAAGTGAGAATCGATGGAAAAGCGAGCATATTCTAAACCTTTAGGCCCGATTTTTTCAATTACTACTCCCATCATTTTTGCCGCCCACATCGGCAAGGTTACACCTTTATCATAGGCAGGAATGCTATTTTGTACCGCCTGTTTTCTATCACCACTAGACATAACATCTTGGGTGTCTAATTGATCTTTAACTAACTCTAACATTTCCTTGCCCGTATCATTACGAACCATAATCCATTGCCAGCCAAAAGGTGCGCCCATATAGCCCACAACTAAATCAGCAAGGGAGTTAACATAATCAAAACAAGTCATACAGGAAGGGGCAAAAACATCTTTTAATTTATTAGTTTTTAAGCCAAAAAAGGGAACCATTTCCATCGAGCCGTCTTCGTGTTTAAAGTGTACCCGAAAATCCTGCATAAATTCGTAGTGAACCACAGTTTCTGGGGAACGACTGGTAGTTTCTAGAAACTTTTGCAGTCCTGAGCGGGTGACATTATCGACGCAGGGAGTTCCTAAGACATATAATTTTTCCAAGC
The DNA here is from genome assembly GCF_020246405.1 of Microcystis sp. M083S1. Lineage (NCBI taxonomy): Bacteria > Bacillati > Cyanobacteriota > Cyanophyceae > Chroococcales > Microcystaceae > Microcystis > Microcystis sp. M083S1. The sequence goes on along the minus strand of NZ_JADBTB010000151.1, from coordinate 6,448 downwards.
CTAATTTTTTTTCTACTGCTCTTAGGGCTTGAATTTGACAACCAACTCCGATAACTAATAACCGTTTCATGCCCGATTTTTCAATTTCTTCTAGGACTGATAAATTGGGAGAAAGAGTCGGTTTATTAACTTTAGCGGCGAGAATTTCTTCCGTGGTACGGGCAAGAATCGGCTGCGGTTGAAAGCGATCCTCGGCGGTATTCTGCACACAAACCACCCCTTCTACTAAACCACGATCGAGCATTTCACAGGCAATTGTGCTGACAATTCCTGTCCATTGCGCCCCAGGGATAGCTTGTTTTTTCTTGGCAGCCATCATCTCTTGATGAACACCAAAATAGAGATCATTTTCCTGATTTAAGTCGCGACTTTTGCCGTGTGATGCTGCTTCTAAATCGGCGATTTGTTGATTGAGAAAAGCACAAGCTTCTTTAACATAGTGAATATAATAAGTGTCACAAAGTCCGCACTCGCTACACAATTCTTTGGCAGGACGACGACTATTAGGCTTGAGGGCTTTGGCTTTTAGGTGTGGTGCAAGGGAGTTCATAATCTTAAAAGGCAACTAGGTCAAGGGTTTTTTTCTATTGATCGTTTACCTTACCGCATTAGATCGCTTTGTTACCAATCTTTTTAAAGAAATGTAACGATTACCCGGAATAGGATCAGAGCAAAGCTTCTAAGGTGGCGACGACGGAAGCCGCTAAAGTTTCTAAATCATAACCACCTTCTAAGCCGAAAAGCAGCGGTTTATTGAGAGTTAAGAGGTATTTGGTTAAAATTCCATAATCCTGTGGGTGTAAACAAATTCCCGCCAGAGGATCCGCTTGATTGGCATCATATCCAGCACTAACAATCACTAAATCCGGTTGAAAATTTTTCAGAAAAGGTATGACTTGCCCCTCAAAATGTTCTTGATAATCTTTAATCGTACTTCCCGCCGATAAGGGAATATTTAAAACATTATTAAACTCCCCTTTTTCTCTCGCTTCTCCCGTGCCGGGATAAAAGGGGAATTGATGAAGGGAACAATAGGCAATCTGGGGATGATTTTCGACTATATCCTGGGTGCCATTGCCGTGATGCACGTCCCAATCGAGAATCGCTACTTTTTGCACTCTTTTGTTTTCCAAAGCATAATAGGCGGCAATAGCAGCATTAGAAAACAGACAGAAACCCATGCCATAATTAGAAGTGGCATGATGTCCGGGTGGACGGGCTAAAATAAAGGCAGGATCGCCAGTAGATAAAACTCGATCTACCCCATCTAACCAGCCACTAACCGCTAGTAACGCCACATCGTAACTACGCGCAGAAACGGGAGTATCGGCATCCAATCTTCCTCCGCCCTGTTGACAAATTCGCCGCAATCTATCAACATAATCTTGATTATGAACTTGTTTAATCAAAGGAATTACTTCGTCACGAATTTCGAGCGGTGTCGGTAAATGCCATGTTAATTTTGACTGCCATTCGGTTTGTTTTAAAGCCTCGACAATTGCCGTTAAACGCGCCGCTTTTTCGGGATGGTAAATACCTGTATCGTGATCGAGAAATTCATCGGAATAGATAATCGATATCATAATCAAATTACTGCTTAAGTAGCTGGTTATAATTAAATTGAAGATAGATTTTAGGTTCGATCCCCCCTGCCCCCCTTATTAAGGGGGGTGCCGATAGGCGGGGGGATCTGACAGTTTTTAACACCTAACTGCTTAACTCGTTGATTTTTGAGCAACCCAATGGTTTTAATCTATCAGAAAAACAGGGGCTTGAGGAGCTATAGTGAAAAAACTTTACCGATCGGGCCACTTTTGCCGGATGATGCAATTATCTCCCCCTAAGGTGACAGGAAGCAAAAATGCTGACAAATTTTCGGAAATTTCAGCTAGAAGTTAATGGCATTACTATCAATGGTGTCAAAGGTGGGCGCGGTTTTCCGCTGCTTTTGCTGCATGGTTATCCCCAAACCCATCAAATGTGGCATAAAATCGCCCCCCGATTAGCGGCTAATTTTACGGTAATCGCCACGGATCTGCGCGGCTACGGGGATAGCGATAAACCCTTACCCCTAGAGGATTCTAGCAATTACTGCAAGCGGGTGATGGCCTTAGATCAGGTGTTGCTGATGGAAAAATTGGGTTATCAGGAGTTTTATCTGATCGGCCACGATCGAGGGGCGCGAGTTTCCCACCGTATCGCCCTTGATTTTCCAGAAAAGGTCAAAAAACTCGTTTTACTCGATATAGCACCGACGCTGGCGATGTACGAGGCGACTGATAAAACTTTTGCCACTGCCTACTATCATTGGTTTTTCTTGATTCAGCCTTCCCCTTTTCCCGAAACCCTGATCGCTGCTAATCCCGATTATTATCTGCACCATTGCTTGCAAAGTTGGGGGCGAGATTTTAGCGCTTTTACAGAGGAAGCTTTGGGGGAATATCGGCGTTGTTTTCGAGATTTAAGGACGATAACCGCCACCTGTGCCGATTATCGGGCCGCCGCTACCATCGATTTAGAGCATGATCGTCAGGATTTAGACCAGAAAATTTCCTCCCCCCTCTTGGTTCTTTGGGGAAAAAAAGGTTTCATCGCACGTCAATACGATGTGATCGCTCTTTGGCAGCAGCGAGCTAATCAAGTGACAGGACAGGCGATCGCCAGTGGTCATTTTTTACCGGAAGAAGCACCGGAAGAGACGGGACAGGCGATCGAGGATTTTCTCGGCTAAGTAATACTAAATCCTGTTATTAAAAACTGATTATTTATTCTCCGTTTTGCATGAGTGCCTCTCCTGATATGTAGCCTATATTCAGCGGATTTAGTATCAAAAAAAAATCGGGCTAGAAATAGCTTCCAACCCCATAGGATCAATAACCTAATTAGTGATTAAATTCTCGACTTAGTAAGCGTCCTGTAGTTCATAGAATTCGGGAGAAACGTAATCTTTGCGTAGGGGCCAACCTACCCAATCTTCTGGCATTAAAATCCGTTTCAGGTGGGGATGTCCTTCATAAATAATGCCGAACATATCATAACTTTCTCGTTCTTGCCAGTCAGCGGCTTTCCAAATCCAGTAAACCGAAGCAACCCTGGGATTATCTCTAGGAAGAAAGACTTTTAAGCGCACTTCCACGGGACTATCGACATTATCGGTTACTTTGACCAGATGATAGAAACTAACTAATTCTTTCCCCGGTCCCAAATCGTAAGCGCCCTGACATTGGAGATAATTAAAGCCATAAGCGAATAAAGCAGTGGCCAGAGGAATTAAAAATTCTGCTTCTACTTTAATCAATTCCACACCACTATGGTCAGCTTCTAAAGCTTGATGATCAAAACCATTTTCGCTTAACCAAATCGAAGTGGGGCCAGCTTGCACAATAGCTGTGGTTTCTTCAGTCATTTAGATTTCTTCCTTTTGTTTCGTGGTCAAAAGAGCGGGAGGAACAGGCATACCAGTGGCTTCTAGTAACTCTTTCGGAGGTGCTTGACGGGTGGCCGATTGCAGATATTTACCCGTAAGAATCGGTTCCGTGGCCTGCATTTTATGGGTGGTGCTGTAATAACGATTGGTTTGTTGGAGGACAGTCCCGCGTTCTTGAATAGATTCGTTAGCGACTTTTTTCCGCAGTTTAATAATTGCATCGATAATCGCTTCCGGACGGGGGGGACAACCGGGTATATAGACATCCACGGGGATAAGTTTATCTACCCCTCTAACTGCGGTGGTGGAGTCACTACTGAACATTCCCCCCGTAATCGTACAGGCACCCATGGCGATAACGTATTTGGGTTCTGGCATTTCTTCGTACAGACGCACCAAAGCGGGGGCCATTTTCATGGTAACTGTACCGGCAGTGATGATTAAATCGGCTTGCCGGGGACTAGAACGGGGAACTAAACCAAAGCGATCGAAATCAAAACGGGAACCAATCAAGGCCGCGAACTCGATAAAACAGCAAGCTGTACCGTATAGCATCGGCCAAAGACTTGACAAACGCGCCCAGTTATATAGGTCATCAACGGTGGTAAGGATGACATTTTCCGATAAATCCTGGGTAACTTTAGTGCGTTCGATGGGATTGAGGATTTTTTCGCTTTGTTGTGCGATAATTTGCTTAAATTCGCTGGTAGGGTTGGGACTCATCGGGTTATCCTCTCATGAAAAGTCAAAAATAAGGAAAATTATGGCCGTTATGACCATTCTAAGGCTCCTTTCCGCCAAGCATAGACGAGAGCAACCACAAGGATAGCAATAAAGATCAGTGCTTCTACAAAAGCTAATAGGCCCAATTGATTGAAAGCTACTGCCCAAGGGTAGAGAAAGACGGTTTCCACGTCAAAAACCACGAAAACGAGGGCAAACATATAATAACGAATGTTAAACTGAATCCAAGCACCGCCGATCGGTTCCATCCCCGATTCATAGGTAGTGCGTCTTTCCGGACCGCCACCACTAGGCCGCAGGACTTTGGAGGCAGTTAGGGATAGGATTGGTACTAAACTGCAAGCGAGCAGAAATCCTAGAAAATACTCGTAACCTTTGAGGACAAACACTGGGTTTTTTTTCTCCTTATTCGCTATCGACAGGGGAAGTTGTCGGCATCTCTATGGCTACTTATTATAGAGGCTTTAGCAACCCCTCTCCTTCTCAAAAGCAGCATTGAAGATGTTTATCGATACCATTAGCTAATCATCGGGTTGAGCTTCGCTTCTGTCTCTGTTTTGCTCTTAACTCTGACGGGGTGACAAGGAAGTCTACAATCCCTATGAGAAGCGAAGTGTAGCCAAATATGGTAAAAAAGAGGTGGCTGGGATCAGCTGTTGACTATCTCAATGAGTGCCGGTGTTGTCAGTCCGAGCATTTGTACTAAAATTTTTCCTAGGCAGTGTAAATTATGAGAAATGCTGTCCAGCGGATTATAGTTTGTTTGTTAATGCACAGCCTCAAAGCAGCGATCGCTTAAGACAATATATCATTATGCAGTTACTAAAACTGACTCGCTAGAATTTTGCTAAATCTCTTAATAGCTTGTTTATGTCTTAAAATAAGACTGATTAGATTATAACGATTACAGTTTAAGTAAGTAGTTATTGCCTCTGATCCCCCCTGCCCCCCTTAATAAGGGGGGTGCCGATAGGCGGGGGGATCCCCCCTGCCCCCCTTAATAAGGGGGGTGCCGATAGGCGGGGGGATCCCCCCTGCCCCCCTTGATAAGGGGGGTGTCTGACAACTTTTAACGCCTACCTACTTAAATAGTGACGAGGACAATTTCCAATCCCCAGCCAGATTAACTTTGTTAGCTATAGCATCCCTAAATGAAATGTGAAAAGGTATCGTATTTTTTAAGTTTAGGAAAATTAAATAATTGAAATTTAGCCAAAAACTCGAACAGTCGTTTAACCACAAGAAAACTTTTCGCCATCCCATAAAATCTGCTCAAAAGAGTTGTTAACTGTAGCCAAATCGTTTCTACTAGATTTTCTTCGGTTTGGTGCGCTCTCAGTTTTCTGCTGACGTTCTTTGCGCTATTTAACCGAATAAACCCTTTTTAAGGCATTAGGGAAGGATAGGCTATGCCGACTTTTATTTTATGAGACTAGGCTATTGTATCAACTTTTAATTAAACAGCTAATCGGCTAAAGTGATAAGTAAATATTATTTTAAGTTTATTTAAGGCTGTCATTACTAATGGTAAGTTGAGCCGGGTGAATTTTCGCGTAGTATCAAAAAGGAAACTCATTCGACCTGTTCAGTGTAAACGGGGAGAGAAGGCATTTTGAGACTGAGGAACAACCTATGGCAAAGAAAATAAAGACAACCACTTATAAAGTCACCCTGAAAACACCCAAGGGCGATTATGAAATTGATGTTCCCGATAATGAATATATTCTCGATATAGCGGAAGAAAAAGGATTAGATTTACCTTCTTCTTGCCGTGCTGGTGCTTGTTCTGCTTGCGCTGGTCAAATCATATCTGGTAGCGTTGATCAATCCGAGCAATCCTTCTTAGATGACGATCAAATTGAAGCGGGTTATGTCCTCACCTGTGTTGCCTATCCTACTTCTGACTGTGTGATCGTCACCCACAAAGAAGAAGATTTGTACTAATTTAACTCAATATTCGGGGGTTAGATACTCCAACAATACAACAATAATAGAGCGGGAACTGCAAGGGCGACAGTTCTCGCTTTATTTGTATTTTTGCCTCTTGACTCGACAATGAGATAAAGCCCAAAAATTAATCCTGCAGCGGCAGGGTGTGGGGTGTAGGGTTAATGGGTGCTGATCACTAATTAGGGTTTGCTGAAAAAGTTTTTCCTAGGGGCAGGGTGTAGGGTGTAGGGTGTGGGGTGTGGGGTTTTACCGATTTTGAGGGGGTCAATTACCTAATTTTCAGGGAAAAAGTAGCTGAATTTCCCCCTGATCACTCCCATATCTGGT
>NZ_JADBTB010000150.1:0-10661 GCF_020246405.1 Microcystis sp. M083S1 | reverse complement strand
TATCAGTTATCAGTTATCAGTTATCAGTTATCAGTTATCAGTTATCAGTTATCAGTTCACTGAAAACACTTCCTAATTCATAATTCATAATTCATAATTCATAATTCATAATTCATAATTCATAATTCATAATTCATAATTCATAATTCATAATTCATAATTCATAATTCATAATTCATAATTCATAATTCATAATTTATAATTCCCCACTGATAAATGAAATGGCCGATTCTGAACTACAGCAACAAGTCCAAAGATTACATCGACTGACAGTATGGGGTCGTTGGTTATTCGTGTTGGGTTGTTGGTTAGGGATTGGTTCGGCGAGTTTATGGGTTTTATGGGATGATATAGCCTTAATGCGGCAATATTTTACTTGGACAGCCCTAAGATACGCTTTAGCTTTCAATTACTGGCCTTCTATCGGTCTAGCCTTTTGTATTGCCATTACAGGAGCAGTGTTAGTCTGGCAAAGTCGCAACATTATTTTAGGACTTTCCCCCAGAGAAAAACTGCGCTTAGAGCAACGGGTGCGGAAAATTCGGGACGAAGGGTCGCGTCATCCCCTCTGGCGCTGGATCTTAAAAAGCAGGGAAAAAGACTTACAATGATAAAGCTTTGCTGAAAGCTGACGGCTAGAACCCCCACTAGATATAATTCTTTACGCAACAACTATTGACTTTTGAATCCACTTATGACCGTGACTCCCCAAGCTCCTCCGAAAACTCGCCGCGTGGTTTTTCCCTTCACCGCTATTGTCGGCCAGGAAGAAATGAAATTATCCCTAATGCTCAACGTCATCGACCCCAAAATTGGCGGGGTGATGATTATGGGGGATCGAGGTACGGGAAAATCGACCACAATTAGGGCTTTAGCCGACCTTTTACCAGAAATTGACGTAGTTGCTAACGATCCCTTTAATTCTGACCCCAATGATCCCGATTTAATGAGCGATGAGGTGCGGCAAAGGGTGGACGAGGCCATCCCCTTGACCATTGCCAAGAAAAAAGTCACTATGGTAGATCTGCCCCTCGGTGCGACGGAGGATCGGGTCTGTGGCACGATTGACATCGAAAAGGCCCTGTCAGAAGGGGTAAAAGCTTTTGAACCAGGATTGCTGGCCAAAGCTAACCGCGGCATTCTCTATGTGGATGAAGTCAATTTACTTGACGATCACCTCGTCGATGTGCTATTGGATTCGGCCGCTAGTGGTTGGAATACGGTGGAACGGGAAGGAATTTCCATCCGTCACCCGGCCCGGTTTGTTTTGGTGGGATCGGGCAACCCAGAAGAGGGAGAATTGCGCCCACAACTGCTCGATCGCTTTGGAATGCACGCCGAGATTCACACCGTCAAAGAACCACCTCTACGGGTCAAAATCGTGGAACAGCGTGCGGAATTTGATGGCAATCCCCTCTCGTTTTTAGAGAAATATAACTTAGAACAGGAAGAACTGCAAAGAAAGCTAGTGGAGGCCCAAAATCTTTTGCCTTCCGTTGAGCTTGATTATGATCTGCGGGTGAAAATTTCCGAGGTTTGTTCCGAGTTGGACGTGGATGGATTGCGCGGCGATATCGTTACCAATCGCGCCGCTAAAGCTCTGGCCGCTTTAGAAGGACGGACAACTGTGACGGTAGATGATATCCGTCGGGTAATTGTTCTCTGTTTACGTCACCGTTTGCGGAAAGATCCCTTAGAATCGATCGATTCTGGTTATAAAGTCTTGAAAGCTTTTAATCGCGTCTTTGGATTAGAAGAAAATTCCTAAACCCCACTTCACCCTCTCCCCGAAGAGAGGGTTTTTGACTGGATTTAGAGATGAAGGCCAAAAAGGGCTAGATGTGGCCAAATAAGCTAGAATTTTATCGACCGCTGTTATTCTCTGGGGGAATGTCCATGTGGGTTGAAAGTATAAAACTCGAAAACATTAAATGCTTCCAGAATCAAGAGATTAAATTTATTAGTAATCCCAAGAATCAACGTCATTGGCGTGCTAAACCTTGTCGTTGGATCACTTTATTAGGAGAAAATGGAGTAGGAAAAAGCACGATTTTACAGGCTTTGGCTTTGCTGCTCGCAGGACCAGAAGCAGCCAAAGAATTATTACCACGTCCGACCGGTTGGATATGTAATCCTAAAACACCGGGTAAATTAACCGCAGTGCTTCATCAAGAAGATGGAGATGCGGGAAAATTTGGTACGGATAAAACTCGAAAAACTTTTGCTTATTCCTATTTTGTTACAGGCAAGGAAAGGTTAGAGTTAGGAGGCAGTAAGGACAAACAAACCTATACAGAACCAGCATTAATCGAAGAAAATACTAAAATTTTAAGTTGGTTGCGAGCCAATGCTTTTGCCTCCGATAGTCGTGGTTGGTTTGCCGTCGGTTATGGAGCTTTCCGTCGTTTGACACGAGAGAATCAACGGAATGTTCCTAGTCTTGAACCCCCGCAACGCTCTAGCAACTTTTTCAGCCAATTTAATGAGGATACATCTTTAAGTTCTTTTGAGAGATGGATGGTGTATTTAGATTATCGAATAGCCAAAAATCCTGAAGATAGTAAATCCAAACAAATGAAAAAAATCGGCGAAGAAGCAATTACTAAACTGTTACCCGGTAATGTAGAAATTGCTGAAGTAACTGCCGATGCCTTGATTCAGTTTCTAGTTAACGGTCAAAAAGTTCCAACCATTAGTTTATCCGATGGTTTTCGGAGTATGATTGCTTTAGCTGGAGATTTAATTTGGCGATTATTACAATCCTTCCCCAATCTAGATAACCCCACAGAGGCTTCTGGAGTCGTCTTAATCGATGAGTTAGATATTCATTTACATCCTTCTTGGCAAAGGGAAATTGCTGGATGGTTACAGGAAGTTTTTCCCAACCTTCAATTCTTTGTCGCTACTCATAGTCCTTTAATCGCTGCCGGTGCGGGGGAAAAGTCTTTAACCCTACGAATCGATCTGGTAGCGGGTGAATCAGAGATTGTAGAAATTCCTTATTTAGAATTAGCGGCTAATGTTGATCGTACTTTAACAAGTTCTGCTTTTGGTTTGAAATCAACCTTTCCCACTGAGACAGAAAATAAAATTAAGCGTTACCACCAACTAAATCGTAAAAATAAAAATCTGGCAGCAGAAGAAAAGGAAGAATATGAACAACTGTCATTATTTGTTCGAGAAGTTAAACCCTTTGGCGAAATCAGTCAACCTAATAGTTTAGAATCCCGAATTGATGCCTTACTAGAGGAGCGTTTATCTTGATTCCTGTCACCAGAATATCAGAGCCACCCGTATTAGCTAAAAATGCCGCTCGTTGGCTAGAGGCTTTAGAATCAATAAAATCAAACAACAAGGCAACTAAAGCTCAAATTAACCAAGCACAAAATAAATACAGTCATCCGCAAGTTAAAGACGCATTAGTTAAAATGTTTAATGGGAAATGCGCTTACTGTGAAAGTAAGATTACAGTGGTAACTTACGGAGCGATCGAACATTTTTATCCAAAAAGCCAGTATCCTGATCTGACTTTTACTTGGGAGAATTTACTGCTTTCTTGTGATAAATGTAATGATGCCAATCACAAAGGCACAAATTTTCCTCTCGATGATATCACAGGAAATCCTCTGTTAATAGACCCCACGGATGGAGTAACCGATCCGAATACACATCTTGAATTTGTTTGGGATGAAATGGCAAAATTGGCCAGTGTTTATGGTCGGGATCGGCGTGGTCAAATTGTTGAAGATTTGTTCGATCTCAATGGTATGCGTGGACGAAAAGAATTAATTAACTATCGTAGTCAATATATTAAAAGGTTGTTAGCATTATTACGTTTCGCAAAACAAGGAGACTCGGAGGCTTTATCTTTACTGCAAGAAGCTTGTCAATCGGGAGCGGAATATTATGCTTTTGCTAGTATTTATATACTGCCTCATTTGCCTCCCTAAAATCAGGGGTAATTATTATCTACAGTCTGAAAAACAAAATTTCTTGCTTATTATTCTCACCCTACTTGCTATTTATGTCTCGTCCTGTTGTTTATTTTGCCGTTACTAATCATGGTTTTGGCCATGCTGTCCGCAGTGCTTCGGTAGTAGCTAATATTATTGAACTTAATCCCGAAATTTTGCCGATATTAGTCACCATGGCCCCGCGCTGGTTATTAGATTCCTATATATCCGGAGAATATATTCAAAGACCCCGGGGGTTTGATGTGGGGGTAATCCAATCGGATAGTTTAACGATGGATAAATTAGCTACCAAGGAAAAATTAGAACAAATAATTGCTCAATCAAGGGCAATTATTGCCAGTGAAGTGAATTTTATTAAAACTAATCGTGTGGGTTTAGTTGTGGCCGATTTACCGCCTTTAGCGGCACTAATTGCCAAAAGTGCGGGGCTTCCTTGTTGGATGATTGGTAACTTTGGCTGGGATTTTATCTATCGTGATTGGGGTGAAGAATTCGCCAGTATTAGTGATTGGATCAGTCGTTGTTATAATCAATGTGATCGCTTGTTTAAACTGCCTTTAGCAGAAGCAATGACAGGATTTACCCATGTTACCGATGCGGGTTTAACCGGAGGCACACCCCGCTACAGTGAAGAACAATTGCGACAGGAATTTAAGCTAAATGCCCCTAAAGAAAAAACTATTTTATTGAGTTTTGGTGGGTTAGGATTAGAAGCAATTCCCTATAATAACCTCGCCAGTTTTCCCGATTGGCAATTTATCACTTTTGAAAAAAACGCGCCCGAATTGCCCAATTTAATCCGCCTACAGGATAAACCAGAGCGGAGCTATCGTCCCGTGGATTTTATGCCCCTATGCGATCGAATTATTTCCAAACCAGGATATAGTACCTTTGCCGAGGCTTTAAAATTAGAGGTTCCGATTGTTTCCCTGATGCGAGAAGGTTTCGCCGAATCAGCGATTTTATTGGCCGGAATTCAAGATTATAGTTATCATCAAATTATTAGCAGTGAAGAATTTTTTCAAGGTAATTGGGACTTTTTACGCCAAGCTCCCCAACCGCCCAGATTAAAGGTTAAACTGGCTAAAGATGGTGCAGAATCGATAGCGAGAGCTATCGTAGAATACTTTGAGAGGCAATAACCCTCCAGGGTAAAGTTGACGGCCAACCTGAACATAGAACTAGGGAGACAGAAACAAGATCGGGCAGCAAGCCGATACTTGTTACAATAGTTTACAAATCACCCTGCCCCGTCACCGAACTATGTCCGAACAGATGATCTCCCCAGAGACGCAAAACCCAGAAGCGATTACCGTTGAAGTGCAGCCGGTCCATATTCCCGAAGAGCATCGGGAAGATATCGGCCCCATGGATGACAACGTAGCCGAGAGTTGGCGCTACAATCCCCAAGTTATTAACGACTATTACCGTGGGCGACCTCTAGACGTTTTGGGGAGATTAATCGAAATTGCCCTGCCGGTTTTATCTTTTGTCATCGGTATCTGGTGGGATAAACTGCGGGGAAAATCGCCAAAAAATGAAATTAGACGGGCCGTACAATTGCGGGAAATGTTGACCAAATTGGGACCGACCTATATTAAAATCGGTCAAGCTCTCTCTACCCGGCCTGATTTAGTACCACCTTTATATTTAGAAGAATTAACCACTCTACAGGATCAAATACCCTCTTTTCCTAACGAAATTGCCTATCGTTTTATCGAGGAAGAATTAGGTTATTCTCCCGAGGAAATTTACGCAGAATTATCCCCCAATCCCATAGCGGCCGCTTCCCTAGGACAAGTTTACAAAGGTAAATTAAAAACCGGAGAGAAAGTCGCCGTTAAAGTACAGCGTCCCGATTTGATTCGCTGTATAACTTTAGATGTGTATATCATGCGTAGTTTGGCGACTTGGGTGAAAGGTAATATTAAAAGACTTCGCTCCGATTTAGTGGCAATTACCGACGAATTAGCCGCTCGTATTTTTGAAGAAATTAATTATCTTCACGAGGGACAAAACGCCGAAAAATTCGCTCAACTTTATGGTCACATTGCCGAAATTTACATCCCCAAAATCTACTGGAAATATACTGGGCGACGGGTTTTAACCATGGAGTGGGTGGACGGCACAAAATTAACTAATATCAAAGAAATTCAAGCTCAGGGTATTGATGCCACCCACTTAGTTAATGTGGGGGTGCAGTGTTCTTTGCGTCAATTACTTGAACACGGATTTTTCCATGCAGATCCCCATCCGGGTAATTTATTAGCGACTCCCGACGGTAAATTAGCTTATCTTGATTTCGGCATGATGAGCAATATTGAACCCTATCAACGCTACGGTTTAATCGAAGCGGTGGTGCATTTAGTCAACCGGGATTTTGAGTCTTTGGCCAAGGATTACGTTAAGTTAGACTTCCTGTCACCAACTACCAATTTAGAGCCAATTGTTCCCGCTTTTTCGGAAGTTTTCGGTAATGCTTTGGGGGCGAGTGTGGCAGAATTAAACTTTAAAAGTATCACCGATAAAATGTCGGCGATGATGTATGAGTTTCCCTTTCGAGTTCCTGCCTATTATGCCCTGATTATTCGCTCGATGGTGACTTTAGAGGGAATAGCGATTGGCATCGATCCTAATTTTAAGGTACTGAGTAAAGCCTATCCTTATATTGCTAAACGTCTGCTCACCGATCCTTCTACGGAGTTGCGCGATTCCCTGCGGGATTTATTGTTTAAAGACGGTACTTTTCGCTGGAATCGTTTAGAAAATCTCCTGCGTAATGCTAAAGATTCTAATGATTTTAACTTCGAGAAAGTCACCGATCAAGCGTTAGATTTTCTCCTTTCAGATAGGGGTATATTTATCCGCGAAAAATTAGTTAATGAGTTAGTAAATGCGCTAGATAACTTCGGTCGTCGCACTTGGTTTAATCTCACGGTTAATTTCCGGCAACAGGTGGGTTTAGCGGTGCAAGAAACTCCCCCAGAATTGTTGGGTGATGCCAAGACTTTTGAGCATCTTCGCAACATCTTTAGTATTTTACAGGAAACAAAAGGATTCGATGCCATGGCTATGGTCCCAGTGATGACTAAACTAATCGCTAAACCGGAAACCCAACAGATGGGACAAAAAATTGCTGAAGGTTTGCTACAAAAATCCCTAGCGCGTTTGATTCGTTACCTAGTTCTCGAATTCGATACACCAAATCATCAGCAAAATGGAGAATTACCGAAAGCTTTACCCGCTGCTGATTAACCTCTGTTCGGTCAATAAATGCCGTGAAATTTATTTCACGGCTACGAGAAGAACGCTAAACTTTTTTAAAAGTTCTTTTATCCTAGCCGGTTAACGGGGTTTAAAGGTAACTTGTAAACCGTCCCGGGGGTGAGGAGTGGGGATAGAGGTGAGGGTGAGATCTTGATTGGGGAGTAATTGCCAATCGTACTTTTGTACTAAACGGACGGCTAAAATTTTCATCTCTAAACGAGCGAATTCCTTGCCGATACATTCGCGCAATCCCGCACCAAAAGGGATATATCCGTAGGGTTTTTCCTCGGTTAAAAAGCGATCGGGATCGAAGGTTTCAGGATGGGAATAAATATTATTATCTTTATGGGTATTGGTGATTTGATACTGCACTGTCCATCCTTTCGGCAAATGATAACCGTTAAATTGACAGTCTTCTATTACCCGACGGAATCCTCCTCCCACGGGTGGAGTAAAACGTAAAACTTCTTTTAAAACGCGATCTAAATAGGTCATCTGTTTAAGGGTATCGACGCTTAAAGGACTGGATAGATCAAAATTAGTTATTTCCTCCAAGACAAGCTGAAAAATATCGGGATGCAGTGCCATTTGTAGGCAGAAAGTGGCGATAGCGGAGGTTAAAGTTTCATGACCAGCAAAGAGTAATAATAGCACTTGATCCTTTAATTCCGCTAAGGATAAACTTTGACCGTTTTCGTCTTTAGCTTGTAAAAGGATAGCCAGAGCATCCTGGCCTAAGTCATCATTTTTTTGTCTTTCTAAAATGATAGTTTCTATGGCTTCTAGTAATTCTTCTCGACAGCGTAATGCTTTGCCGAAAGCTGTCCAGGGAAGGGGAATGGGAAGGGTAAATAGTCCCGCACACCAAGTATCAAAAGCTTCCCCTAATTTGGTAGCAGAACCCTGGTCAAGACCGACAAATAATTTACAGGCTATATCGAGAGTATAGTTTCTTAATTCAGGATACCATGACAGGGTTTTTGCATTTTGCCAACGCTCTAAATAGCGAGCGGTAATTGTTTCTACCGTAGGGATATAACTTGCTAGGGACCGGGGTTGAAAAGCTTGATAGATTAAGCGACGACGGGAAGCATGGACATCTCCCGTATGCACCGCTAAAGATGCGCTGCCGAGGAGAGTTTTGGTACTTTTGGGCCAAGTTGCTGCAAAGTATTTATTCTCGTTGCTGAGGAGAAACCGGTTAGCTTCGGCACCGGATAAAATAATCGTGGGACTGCCAAAAATATGAGTACGGAAAAGTTGACCATATTTATTATGACGTTTACTGGCAAAATCCCCATCGGTCAAAAAAGCGATTGTTTCTCCTAATAGGGGTAATCCGAAACTGCCGGGGGGTAAGGGTAAATCGTTGCTTATAGTCATCGCTGCCTCTAGGGTAAAACTAATCAGTTGCCGTCGATTAACCCTGTTTATTTTAACCTAAAGCGGCGGAGAATTGATCGCGTAATCTAGCCTAGCAATTAGCGATCGCACTTGACCAAGGCAAGTATCTAGGCAAAATTAATTACACATCTCACCAGTCAGTCAACAGTGATAATTGCCGCCAATTGACATTTTTTAAGATCACCGCCATAATTAGCCTTTGCTAATAGTAATTCGCGGCAAACGATGCTTAAACCCGCAGAGAATTTCCCAGGATATTGTACCTAAATCCCGCGCCCAATCGTCGGCGGTGATGCACTGTGGGCCATCTTTACCGATAAGGGTGACGATTTCCCCTGTTTTTACCTCTGGAATCTCGCTCACGTCAATCATTAACTGATCCATGGTTATCGCGCCGATTTGGGGTACTAAACGTCCTCTCAGGGATACTTTTAAACGATTGGAGAGATTGCGGGGAATTCCATCGGCGTAACCGATACCGACCACAGCAATACGAGTATCTTTTGCGGCTATGTACTGATGACCATAACTCACTCCCGAACCGGCGGCAATGGTTTTGACTTGGGCAATGCGCGCTTTTACTTGCAGGACGGGTTGCAAAGGGACTTTATCGGTGAGATGATCGGCGGGATAAAGACCGTAGAGAGCTAATCCGACTCTAACTCGATCGTAGTGCAGAGATCGATCGCTTAGGGTAGCGGCAGAGTTGGCTAAATGCAGACAGGGGGGATGATAACCTTTTGATCTTAACTCAGCGATCGCTTGTTGGAATCTTTGCCGTTGTAACTGCATGATCTCGGGATTGGGATCGTCAGCCGTGGCAAAATGGGAGTATATACTGGCAATTTTCAGGTTAGGAGCCTCTAAAACCTGTTCGACGAATTTTGTGCCGTTTTGCCATTGTGTACCTAAGCGAGACATCCCCGTATCTAGTTTGATATGAACCGGCAGCCGCTGTTCTAAGCGTCTCATCACGGTGGCAAAAATTTGTACCTGTTCGATTTGCACCAGGGTGGGTTGCAATTGCCAATGGGCTAAGGCTGCCACTTCTTCCGGGGTGTTCACTGCCCCTAAAATCATAATTGGGGCAACGATTCCCGCTTCGCGTAGTTCGATACCTTCCCCGATAGTCGCGATGGCTAAAGACTGCGCTCCAGCTTCTAAAACGCTGTTAGCCACCTTAACTGCCCCGTGTCCGTAAGCATCGGCTTTAATTACCGCCATTAATTCCGTTTTTGGGGCTAATAAGGCCTTGACTTTTCGCACGTTTTGTTGTAGGGCAGATCGATCAATCTCTACCCAAGCACGATAGCGAATTGCTTCCGACAATTGATAATCATGACGGTTTTTGGGCGGATTGATAATTTTTGGTTCGATGCTAAACGTCACTCGCTCACTCCTTTGCACGCATAACCCAATTTATACCAAAAGAAAACCGAGAGGGCTAGGAAAAAAGCCGGAAACTCCTCTGGATTTCCTCCTTTTTCCAGGCGGAATCTAGGCTTTAAGATGAATGGGATGTTAGGAAGTTCCCGAAAAAATTGGCAGTTAGGGTTTTTTCCTAGAGAATGAACAGTAACGGGTAATCAGTGACAAGAAAGTAGCGAAGTTTTCACCTAACACTATCTCAGTGGTTGGACAGAAGTGAAGTTAACTATAGGGTAAGGAATGCCAAAAAGCCTAGACTAAGATAAAATTATTATATCCAACCAGATGCAGTACAGGAGTTTAGCCAATGTCTAACGAAACTGTTACTTATTCCCTAGAAGCTGTCCTCACAAGGATTGAGGGAAAGATCGATAAGATTGATGAGCGCTTGACAAAAGTAGAAATAGGATTAACCGATCTCAAAGGGGATATTAAAGTATTAGACGAGAAAATCGAAGGCATCGACAATCGGCTAATATCGGTAGAGGGAACCCAAAAAAATCAGGTCTGGACATTGATTATCCTTTTGGGAAGTGCCATTATTACGGCTGCTTGGAAAGTATTTTTTTCCAGTAATATCTGAGTTCT
>NZ_JADBTB010000015.1:0-4923 GCF_020246405.1 Microcystis sp. M083S1 | reverse complement strand
TGAGGTGGTCAGTTACCTAATTTTCAGGGAAAAAGTCCAGGAATTTTACCCCCGATCCCTCCAATGGTAGGCACTTTTTGAGGTCAAAAAAGTCTAAAAGCCTTATCAAACAAAGTTTTTAGATTTATTCAGCAAACCCTAGGTAGAGGTAAAAGTATTCAAGAAATCTGTTCACGACAAACAGCGATTATCGGTGATCTTGCTTAGGGTAACAAAAAGGCTTACAGTAAAATGTACCATAAATTATCAAATCTACTAAATTAATTAAGCTGTGCCGAAAGTTGTTATTGCAGGTAACTGGAAAATGCACAAAACCCAGAGAGAAGCTCTGGAGTTTTTGCAAGATTTTAAATCCCATCTAGAGGAAACCCCGGACGACCGAGAAGTAGTTCTTTGTGCGCCTTTCACAGCTTTAGCTGTCCTCTCTAAAACCCTCCACGGTGGTCGTATTCGCTTAGGGGCGCAAAATGTCCACTGGGAAAAATCGGGGGCTTATACGGGCGAAATCTCGGCGGATATGTTAACCGAAATTGGGGTTCACTATGTGGTTATCGGTCACAGTGAACGCCGGCAATATTTCGGCGAAACCGATGAAACCGTCAATTTAAGGGTCATATCTGCCCAAAAACAAGGTTTAATCCCGATTATCTGTGTGGGAGAAAGTAAAGCCCAAAGAGATGCTGGAGAAACGGAAAAGGTAATTATCAAGCAAATTCAAGCAGGTTTAGTCAATGTTGACCAAAAAAACCTCGTTATCGCCTACGAACCCATCTGGGCGATTGGCACGGGAGAAACCTGCGAAAGCGAGGAAGCCAATCGGGTTATCGGTTTGATTCGGCAACAATTAGATAATCCCGAAGTAACCATTCAGTACGGTGGTTCGGTAAAACCCGATAATATCGATGAAATTATGGCTCAATCGCAGATAAACGGGGCTTTAGTCGGTGGGGCGAGTCTAGACCCCGCCGTATTCGCTAGGATTGTTAATTATCGTTAATCGATTTCTGCTGCCATGACGCTATTTTCCAAAACCCCGATGCCTTCTATTTCCACCCGAACCTTATCCCCCACCTGCAGCGGTCCGATTCCTTCGGGAGTTCCCGTTAAAATTACATCCCCCGGCAGCAGGGTCATCACTTGGGAGATATAAGCCACCAAGACATCGGGGGGAAAGACCATATCACTGAGATAACTGCTTTGTTTGGGTTCGCTGCCATCATTGAGAAAAGTGGTTAATTGGGCCCCGATACTCAATTCCCGGACAATCCAGGGGCCGAGGGGACAAAAACTGTCAAATCCTTTCGCCCGCGTCCATTGGCTATCTTTTTTCTGTAAATCCCTAGCGGTGACATCGTTAGCAATAGTATAACCCCAGATTTTACTTCTGGCCTGGGCTGTGGTGCAGTTTTTGGCGGTTTCTCCCATAATTAATGCCAATTCTCCCTCATAATCCACTCTTTCCGATTGGGGCGGATAAAAAATAGTTTCACCGTCGGCGATAATTGTCGTCGGTGGCTTGAGAAATAAAAGCGGTTCTTCCGGTACAGGTGTTCCCATCTCGGCGGCGTGGGCGCGGTAATTTTTGCCCACGGCAATAATTTTCGACGGGAAACAGGGGGCTAATAGTTGGTAGCTATCAGGTTCTAATTCTAGCTTGGTTAGTTGCCCTCCTTGCCAGGGAGGGGCATCAAAGACGGCAACGCTACGGTTTAGCTGTAACAGTCCGTAGAAGATTTGTCCTTGACGATGTTTCACTCGTACATAGCGTTGCGCCATATTTTTCTGGGAATGACTAGCGATCGACTCTCGGATAGTAGTATGATCATATATCCTTGCTTCTTTATTAAAAGCTAGAGAGTTATTAAAATCAATTAACCTCTGGCCTTGACAAAGAAGCCTTCTAGTCCATAAGGATTCTGAGATGAGCAATAACTACGAAACTCTTTACATTCTCCGTCCCGATTTAGGGGAAGAAGTCGTTCAGCAACAAGTGGAACGTTATCGGACTCTGATTACCGAACACAGCGCCACAGACATTCAAGTTAAGGTGTGGGGTAAAAAACGTCTGGCCTATCCCATCAAAAAACTCAATGATGGTGTCTATGTGCAGATGAATTATCAGGCAAGCGGCAAACAAGTCGCCCCCATGGAACGGGCCATGCGTTTAAGTGATGAGGTTATTCGTTATTTAACCCTAAAACTCGATCGCGTGGTGGCCCCCCCTGCGGATTTATCTCCCTTAACGGAAATTCCCCCCTCTCCTATCACCGAAGCGGTGGTGGAAGATGACGGTATCTCCGCTGAAGATTAATTATAGTCACAACTGTGTCGGATCAATGCCCAATTCGCGTAATCGGGCAAAAGCGCGATCGCGTTCTTGTTGTGCTTGGTTGCGTTCTTGTTGTGCTTGGTTGCGTTCCTCAAAGAGGGTTTCAGGGTCTTTAAATCGTTCCCCATCGGGATAAAAGACCTCTAAACCCTCTTCAAACATCTCAAACCGAATCCCTAGGATTGGGGAAGTCCAAGGAAAATTCAAGGCCGTTACTGGGAAAAAATCCTCTTGCTGATTGGCCCGTACCAATCCCCAGAAATCATGGGAGTCTGGGTCATAGAAAAACATTTCTAATACCCCATACTCCCGATAGAAAGACTGCTTTTTGAGCATTTCCCTGGCACTATTGCTCGGAGAGAGGATTTCAAACACTACCTGGGGAGCAATATTGTCTTCTTCCCATTGTTTATAGCTGCCGCGCTCACCAGGTGGACGGCCGAAAACTACCATGGCATCGGGAGCTTGACGGGGAGCGGGGGGTACAGTTACCTGCTGGGGATACCAGAGCAAATCTCCGGCGACAAAGACGGTTTGCCCTTTAAATAAATACTTGAGATTGGCAACCAAGCGAACAATCCAGCGATATTGAACTGTGTTGTCGGCCATAGGTTTACCGTCGGAATCAGGATAGAAAAGTTGGGGTTCGATGGGTGCTTGAACCATGCTTTATCTCTTGCGATCGCATTTTTGCCTAACTTTATTGTATCATCGCAAATCCTCGGATTGAAACCCCGTCCTTTTAGGACGGCTTTGCCTTAGACCTCCTGCCAAAGTTGTATAAGTAACTTAGAGTATTTTTAAGATTTGATAAATTTAACGGCAAGAGCTTGACATCTACAGACAAAAATGCTACGGTAGCGACCGCAACGCCATTTTTTAGGAGGCATTTAGTTATGGTATTAGCAAAACTGATTGATTGTCGGGGGGGGGTAAGAATAGCTTATCAAAAATAGCTATCGCTTCCTCTGCCATTGCTTTTAGCACTCTAGCAATATCACCAGTTCAAGCTGCTCAGCTAATTATTCCCAACACAACTGTTTTAGGGACTAATGTTTTTTCCGGGCCAACTTTCACGGTTTCTCAAAACTTTCTCCCGTCAGACACCTTAAGTGTTAATGTGTCTGGAACAGTAGATCTCTTTTTTGGAGAATTTACTGCTAATGCCGCAGGTGTTATTGTCTCACCCCAAACAACAAATACGGGAAATAGTCCAGGACAAACTGTCGCCGGTCCCAGAGGTCAACTATATGGTTCTCTACTCATTGGTAATAACACACTGGGATTTTTTCCTCTATTCTCAGCTACTCCCGCTAATGGTTTAGGTAATGCCAATCCACCAACAAATTTATCATTGTCTGGTGTGCCTTTATCCAGTATCTTTACAAATGTAGGCTTTACGGGTATTGCTAATGGCACTGTTCTTGAGTTTCGTGTCAATGATGGTAATCCTGATGGTAATAGCGGTCAATTTGTCATTTCCTCCCCTCCGCCATCTACCTCAACCCCTGAACCTAGCACAATTCTGGGCTTAGGTTTATTGGGATTTGGTGCTTTCTGCCAGCGCAAACTATCTCAAGGGAAGAAGTCAAAACAGGACAATTAAGTTGAGAACTTTGGGGTTTATCCCCCCTTAATCTTCCCTGAATAAGGGGGATATCTGACAGTTTTTAACACCTACCTACTTAGTATTAATCCGGTAGATATTCAGGATCGAGGATGTCAGTTTTGGCAAAAGGACAGACATCAGGAAAAGTTTTTTTATCTAACCCTGTTTCTCTAGCGGCAAGTAGGCAAGCATTTCGATAACACTTATCAAAAACTTCCTCAAAATATACCTTGAGACTGGGGCTATCTTCAAAAACGTCCAACAATCTCAAACATTGTTCGGTGATAGAATACTGCCAACTATGAGAACGTTTAGAGGGTTGATACTTCCATTTAAGCAGGTGAATCAATAGCTTTTCTAAATTACTTTTCAAAGCCTTTTTATCACTCCTACCCATTGCCTCAATTTCCTCAATCAGATTTTCTAAATCGAGGTACTCCCACTTACCTTCTTTAAGTAGGTTAGCAGTTTCTTCCACCCACAGATTAAAGTCTGTGTCATAAAGTTTCTTGGCAGTAGATAGCATATTAGGTTTCTCCTAACTCCTTCATCTGATTCGTGGGATAGGTTTGCAATCCATCCTAGCTAATGATAGTTTGCCGATTAGGGATAATAGGTGCATCCAGAGGTACAGGTTTCGCGGATTTCGACGGCATGAAGGTTGGGTAAACCAGCTTTTGCCAATTTTTCATAGATCCAGCGCGATAATTCTTCACTGGTGGGATTTTCTAAACCAGTGGTTTCATTGAGATAATGATGGTCGAGAAAATTATCGAGTAGTGGCTGTAAATATTGTTTAATTTCGCCAAAATCCATCACCATTCCCTGTTGTGAGCCTTGGGACTTTGACACTCCCCGCTCTAAAGAGACGGGGATTCTTGGTTCACAGAGATTACTTGCTTAGACAGAATTGCTTCTGAAAAAGTAGAGGTATTCTCTCCCCAAGCGTTTATTGGATCGAGCCCAAAGGTTCCGGTATGCCCTA
>NZ_JADBTB010000149.1:0-22332 GCF_020246405.1 Microcystis sp. M083S1 | reverse complement strand
ACTCCTCTATACAGTTTTCTTTATTGTGAGCGTAACGTTAATCGCGTTTAGTTCCTAAGCTATCACGATTTTAAATTGCTGGTTGATAGGAGAGAACAGTACAGGGATTGCCGGGGATTTAGCTAAACGGAAACTTTCCGTATATCACGCCCAAAAGCGTGTTAGCCAGATTAGCCTACTGCTAGTGGAGCAGTGGGAGCCACATTAGGGAACGCACCCTACAAGATTGCGATCGCACTATTTGCACCCCAGACCCTATATGGCAAGCGATTCGGGCAAGACATTTAAACGACTAACAGCTTAACTATCTTTCCATTTTTGATACAATTCCAAGAGAAAAAGGATAACAAACGTCCCTACTACACCAGTTAATATACCCCATACAAAATTACCTGATTTTGCACTAGCCTCTTTGCGGGCATCTTCTGCTTCTTGGCTAATTTTTCTAGCCATTTCTAATTGTTTATTAACTTTTTCCTGGGTTGTTTTTGCTTCCTGTAAAAGCTGCTGGGCATTTCTTTGGATATCTTCTAATTGTTGGATACTTTGACGGTTACTTTCCAGCAAATTTTCAAAATTTTCTAGTTTGTCGCTAACAATCTTAATTGGTACTTCTATTATATCTTTATTTTCTGGCTGTGACTTGATTAATGAATTGTGCGACTCTTTCAAGTCAGCAATATAGAAATGGCTACATAATCCAATAATCAGTCCCAAAATAAACAATGAGCCTAAAGCCCGTTTAACGCGATTAATTTGTCTCCGTCGAAGACTTTTTTTAACAAACTCTTTCTCTAAAAATGTTGGGCATTTAGATGTTCCTACATACTTAACGTTAGATGCCTCTGCATACTTGATCAGTTGGTGCGCCTGGTCAATTTGCTTACCATTTAGTAACAGATCAGGATTTCTCCCTTGCCTCTTCCATTGTTCTGCGTCTAGGGACAAAGCTAAACTATCTTCCATTTTCGATTTTTCAGTTTCTAGCCAGCTTTTTAGGAGATGCCAGCTATCCGCAAGCGACGGATGAACTACTTCAATTTGATCGTCGTCTAAAGTCGTGCCTTTAGTAAGATAGAGGAGGTTCGCTTTACTGAGTTTATCGATGACTCTATTGGTTTGTTCCTTATCTTCACTCTCCTGATAAAGTGCCTTTCGCTGTAGGCGGTTGCTGTTGACTTCTGAACTCACACTAGGTTGAAGCAGTTGCAAGAAAATTCGTTTTAGAGTCTGTTGCTCTTGAGGCGATAAGTTTTTGTCATCGTAGTAAAAATCGTTAGCCGTGTGGGATAAAGCCCAACGAACGCCACTTTGGCCGAGAGGTTTTGGAGTTCCCGTCACTTCGCGATAGACCTTCTCAGTGATGAGATTTTTCTCCCTCTTCTCCCAGAGCTTCATCAAGACAAACTGCAACAGTGGCAGCGGCATTGGCTCTCCTACAAGGTCGCGAACCAATTTATCGACAATATCGCCTTCAAATTGCAGTCCCTTTCGTTTGGCTGGTATTTCAGTCGCTTCTTTTAGCTCACTTGATGTGAATGATGTAACCTCCACATAATCTTTGTTCTTGAATAATTCATGAGATAACAATGACAGGTTCTCAAAATAAGTTTTAAAATCCTGTCGCATAGTTAGGATAATTTTAATTTTATTTTCTGGTTTACTTAATTTAAGTAGATTATCTGCAAATTTTTTACGAGATTTTTCGTCGATGCAAAGTGTAAATAAATCCTCAAACTGGTCAATTACCAAGACTGTATTACAAGTTTTCTCGTGACCAGCTTTGATTTGTTCAAGTTTAATTTGCTCTAGGGTAAGGTTATCCAAATTGTTCGGTAGGTATGAGCCGGGAATTGTCGGCTTTAGGTAGCACCAATTCTTACTACCTTCCAGCTTTCCATCTTTTAGTTCTGGCAACAATCCAGCCAAGACCAGTGAGGATTTACCACTTTTGGGCGGTCCGAAGACAACTAGCAGTTGTTGAGATTCAAGTTTTTTAAGACATTCTTGAATAAGCTGAGTTCGCCCACAGAATAGATTATGGTCAGCTTCCTTAAATACTTCCAATCCGGGGTAAGGACAATCTTTATCATCTAGCTTGGGAGCCTTGTTTTGATCGTAGTCAGCCAGGATAGAATCGAGCCACTGATCTTGTGGTGCGTCTAAACGTATAAGTTCATTAGACCAATAATTAAGAAACGTCTGAGCAGTTGAGCGGTCTTCTTCACCTCCAAGCAGTACGCCTGTGTTCCTGGCGCGCACAATAAAGTTAACAATGCAATTCAGCAACTCGGAAGTGCCAAGTCTTTTAGACAAGCGTTGCTCCATAATTGCAGAATGTGCCTTTCGCATCTCAATAAGCGATGTGAAAGGGGTCTGATTATCATTGTTGTTCTGAGAGTTATGAACCATGTTTATACCAAGTTGTTTGTATTAATTAAATTGTCTAAAGAAATTTGTGAGATGTCAAAGACTGCATCATGTTTTTGTAAAGTTTCAAATTTTGTTATCAATTCTGTTTTAATTAAGTTAATAAGCTCCTGGTCAATACTCCTGAAATAACTGTTAAACAGGGATGTCAATTTGACAAACATTTGCTCAAATTTCTGTAATTTCTTGTTAGAATCATTTATTTCGATCAAGTTATTGTTTATCTCTATTGCCATTTGAGGAATCCTTTCTCTTTTAAGGTTTTCTGGTATGTCAGAACTACTTAGTGTGCTAATAAAAGCATTGGATAAATCATTCCACTTGATCAATATCTGGTCATTGCTTTGATTTTTGCTTTTTTCATCAAGACCATTAGGAAAATGCCAACTGTTTAAGTCAGATTTAATACTGCGAAATTCGTCGTCAAAAAATTGTAGGTTGTCATGTACTGTTAACAGTTTTGTTAACTTCTCATTTATTGTTTTTATATCCTGAATGTTTTGCCTCATCTCATCTACTTGGCTTGGATTATATATCTTAGAGAGAGAAGAGTACAAATCACGAATATCACCTAAACTTTTAGTTAAGGATTCTAGTCTTGTTTCTGTGATTTTTTTTGCTGATTCAACTAACTTCTTGTTGAGCAGTGTTATCCCATGAGTATAAAGAATATCCTTGAGAGCAGAAATGATACTTGTCAGAGGTGAGCTTAAATCATCGTTGTTATCAACATTGCGAGCTTTAGCAAGGTTTTCTGTTATTGATTTAAGTTTTTTCTCCCATTTCTGAGAAATAAGTTGTTCAATGCCTAAGTCGTTTTTCTTTAAAATTTTTTTAATCTCGCTAATGCAGTTCTCGAAGGGCGTATCTTGATCATCTTGATCATCTGGAATTATTTGAGCGTAATTTTCACCAAAAGGAGCGAAAGTCAAAGAATTTTGAATATTCTTAAAAAGAGACAATTCATTTTCTAATTTTTGAAAGAAGTCATGTAGCAATTTGTAGTTGTATGTTTTATCAATCATTTTATATATCTCGTCAAGATTACTAAAATACTGGTTGACCGCCCTCTCTAAATCGGTATTTTGTGCCGTTAACTCCAAAAGTGAAATACGGGGAATCACTTGCCAACGCCGAGCATTAGTAAATTCTTCTGTTCGCTTACCATGGGCCGTCTCTGGATCAAGATATGGATCATCAGCCTTTAAGAAGTCTTTTAAGGCATTATAGGTTGCTTCATCAATCAGAAACTCCCCAGGACGTGCAGATGCTTCCAAGCGATACGCATCAGCAATAACAATTCCTGAAATCTCCTCTGTTTCGTCGGGTTTGACCTCCTCATGAAGTGGACCACTCGCGCACCCAATGCGAAACCACCGCTGTGCTAACTTCTCCGGGTGGGAATCATTATATTTTTTAGCGTGTAAGTGAACAGCTTTGGCAAATAGATGAGCTTTAATTGGATCATCAAAAACGATGACCGCGTTATCTCCATTTCTGGCTTTAACAACCTCTCCCGGATCTAAACTTACTTCCTTTAATGCAAAATCGACAAATTGCTGAATTTCCTTATTAAGCTCTGCGACAGCTATGGGATGGCCGTAGTCTTTTTCTCGTTTCCGAGCAATATCGCTATATCCAACCATATCGAGTTCGACTACAATTCTGGTTTGACTCATGGTTTACAGACTCCGACAAATAACTAAGCTGAATAGCATTGATACTGGAACTGCCAGAATAGCGACAATCAAGATCCATAAGGCATAGGTAAAGAGCTTGAGTTTCAAGAAAGTAATTTCGGCATTAATAGTGATCTGGGTGGCAAGGTCTTCCCATTCCTTATTATAAGGTGGATTAAAGTTATTCTGAAAATAAAGCTCATTCAGCGCATCCAGTAATTGAGTTGAACAATATTTCCGCAAATCTCCGAAATAGTAAAAATTATCTATCTGCTTACGGCTAGAATTGCCGGATGTTCTACTCTTACTCCGTAGGAGACGATCCAAGTTGCTCTTGGGAAGGAAAGAGAGTGAACAAATCAAGGCACAAATGCAGAGGAGCGAGGTTGTTATCAATAGACCAATTAGCAAGGATTTGAGAAGATTCTGCGCCGTAGCTAAAAGGGTTATAGTTGCAGTAACGCCCGCACCAGAAAAAGCAAGCAGAACTGCGTTCTTGGCTTCGGCAAACTTCAACCAATCATTAACGTTCTGGAAAATTGTTGTCAGTTTGGCAGAAATGTCATTCATAACTTCATGATTACTGAATATGCCTGAGATAAAAAAGCTGGTTAGCTGGTTTCTATAAAACTTGTTTCAATTATAATCTAGCTCATTCTCAATACCAAATACCAAACCTGCTTTGTCACTTATGAGTTAGCTTTCATGGTTCCTACACACCTCTGAAATGAGTTGATGCTGGATCCCGGCAAACAAGCTTTCGGTTACACGCCCTTAACAAGGGTTGGGGGTCTAACTAAATATTATAGAAAACTTTCCGCATAACACCCTCCAGAGTAACAATATGGGTCAACTTCCAGCATATTACCCCATTTATGCGCGATCGCCAGAACTTTTCCCTATATCACGCCCAAAAGCGTGTTAGCCAGATTAGCCTACTGCTAGTGGAGCAGTAGGAGCCACATTAGGGAACGCACCCTACGGCGATGGCTACCAGACCAATTATATACTAGACGGATTTTTTCCATACAACACCCCAAATACGGATTTTCTGGCTCTTCGTTACTTGTTATGGTTCGATAGGGTGGCATAAATAAACTAAATCCTTATCTGGCAAGAGATTTAATTGATTAGTTCGCTCTAGATCAAAAACAATTGACAAAAATCGCCAAACGTCTTTCTCTATAAGGGTTCCGTCCCTTATAACCCCCGTACATTGCATAACACAAACCAAAGAACCCATTTCGTCGTCGTGCCTAGAATTTTATTGTCTAGTACAGCATCGCTACCATAGCACGATCGATTTAACTTGACTAGGAATGGATAAATGCAAATAATCAATTAATTGATCGAGATCAAGACTCAATGTCTGATAACTTGTTATTGGTGGGGTAGGAAATCACCTAAGTCACCCTGTTGAATTATTGATTGTCATTAAAAATGTTTAAGCGATCGCTTTTCTTGCCCCTGTTAATTTTATCCCTTAGTTGTACGCTGCTTTTTAGTGCTTGTCGTCAACAAACAGCTAATAATCCCCCAGCAACGGAAAATAATAATTCAGAAACTTTAAAACTTTTATATTGGCAAGCACCGACGATTTTAAATCCCCATCTCTCCACGGGATTTAAAGACTCAGAAGCGAGTCGCATTACCTTAGAACCTTTGGCTAGTTTCGATGAAAAAGGGGAATTAGTTCCTTTTTTAGCGGCAGAAATTCCTACTCTTGAAAATGGGGGAGTTGCCCGGGATGGTAAATCGGTGACATGGAAGCTAAAAAAAGATATTAAATGGTCAGATGGTACTCCTTTTACTGCCAAAGATGTCATCGCTACCTATAATTTTATTACCAATCCGAAAACTGGTTCTACTAGCGCTGGCAATTATGAAATAGTTAAAACTGTGGAAGCGATCGATCCCCATACAGTTAAAATAACTTTTAAGCAAGTTAATCCCGCTTGGTCATTAGTTTTTGTGGGGACAGAAGGGATGATTTTACCTGCTCATCTCTATGAAAAATATAGCGATGAAACGGCACGCCAGGCCCCTGCTAACTTATTACCGGTGGGAACTGGCCCCTATAAAGTGGTAGAATTTAAACCGGGAGATACGGCGGTTTATGAACAAAATTCTTTCTTTCGAGAAGCGGATAAATTAGGTTTTCAAAGAATAGAATTAAAAGGAGGAGGTGATGCAACTTCGGCAGCACGAGCGGTTTTACAGACACAGGAGGCGGATTATGCCTATAATTTGCAAGTGGAGGCTAAGGTTTTAAGTGATTTAGAAAAAGCGGGTCGGGGTCAGTTAATATCTAGTTTCGGTTCTTTGATTGAACGAGTTTTATTTAATTTGAGCGATCCTAATCAAGTTACTCCCGAAGGTGAGAGGTCTAGTATTAAGTTTCCCCATCCTTTTTTAAGTGATGTTAAAGTAAGAGAGGCTTTATCTTTAGCCGTTGATAGAGATACTATTGCCACGCAGCTTTATGGTATTACTGGGAAAACAACTCCTAATTTTATCGTGATGCCATCGGAATATAATTCGCCCAATACTAGCTATGAATTTAATCTAGAAAAGGCTAAGAAATTACTAGATGATGCGGGATGGAAAGATAGTAATGGTGATGGCACTAGGGATAAAAATGGGGTAGAAATGAAATTAGTTTTTCAAACTACTGTTAACACTCTCCGTCAGAAAACCCAAGAAATTATCAAACAAAGTTTACAAGCGATCGGGATAGGAGTAGAATTAAAAACTATTGATGCCAGTATTTTCTTTTCTAGCGATCCTGCTAACGATGACACGGTAGAAAAGTTTTATGCTGACCTACAAATGTACACTACAGGTAATAATAGTCCCGATCCAAAAGCCTATTTTAAAACCTTTACCTGTAGCGAAATTCCCCAAAAAGCTGATGGTTGGGCCGGGGATAATTATGCTCGTTATTGTAATCCTGAATACGATAAATTATGGCAAGCTTTTAGTCAAGAATTAAACCCAGAAAAACGGAGAGAAATAGCAATTAAAATGAATGATATGTTAATCAATAATTTTGTGATTATTCCCCTAGTTCATCGTGCCGATGTGGTGGCAATTAGCAATAGTTTGTCGGGGTTTAAATTAACTCCCTGGGATAGAAATACTTGGAACATCAAGGACTGGAAGCGTAGTAAATAAATGCTCAAATATTTTCTGAAAAGATTATTATTTTCGATTCCCACTCTTTTAGCTATTAGTATGGTGGTTTTTGGCATTTTGGCCCTAGCGCCGGGGGATCCGATGGGGGAATTTGCAGCTAATCCCGCTATCACCGAAGCGGTGCGAGAAAATATTCGCAAAAGTCTCGGATTAGATCAACCCCTTCCCGTGCGTTATGTCAAGTGGTTGTTAGCATTTCTTCAAGGAGATATGGGCTATTCTTTCACCAGTCGCAGCCCGGTTTTTACCCTCATTTGGCAGCGTTTACCCACAACTCTCTGGATTGTCGGTATTGCCTATATTTTTGGGGTTTTAATTGCTTTTCCTTTGGGCGTAATTTCAGCAGTCAAGCGCTATTCTTGGTTAGACAAAATCATCTCTACTTTTTCGCTACTTGGCTTTTCTTTACCCACCTTTGTGACGGGATTATTATTAATTATTATCTTTAGTGTGCAGTTAAACTGGCTACCATCTTTTTATAACAGTACCCTAGAAATCAGTGATTTTAATAGTTTGATTGAGCAGGTTAAACAGTCAATTATGCCCATAACCGTATTAAGCTTATATCAAGGGGCGATGTTGATGCGTTTCGTGCGTTCTTCCGTAACCGAAGAAATTCACCAAGAGTACGTTAAAACTGCCTTAGCCAAGGGATTAACTAATTTTTCTGTCCTAACTAAGCATATAGTTCGCAATGCTTTAATCCCCGTTGTCACCCTGATTGCTCTCGATATTCCCTCAATTTTTACTGGGGCCTTAGTTACAGAACAAGTGTTTCGTGTGCCGGGTATCGGTGCTTTATTAATTGATTCTATTTCCCGCAGTGATACCCCCGTAGTGATGGCGATTACCTTTATCTATGGGATTTTAATTGTTATCTTTAACTTAATTGCCGATTTAACCTATAGTTGGCTCGATCCGCGAGTCAGATATTAACTATGAACATCATGCGATCCTTACACACGGGGATTTTAGTCACCGATCTAGAAAAAGCTGTTAACTTTTACGAAAATGTTCTAGGATTGACTAGAATTGATCGCCCTTTTCAATACGATGGGGTTTGGTATCAAGTGGGAAATTATCAAATTCATTTAATTGTCGATACCAATTATCAAAACTACCGTCCCAATCCCCAAAAATGGGGACGCAATCCTCATATTGCCTTCGCTATTGATGACGTGACAGCCATGGGTAACTATCTAGAAAGTCAAGGTTATACAATTCAAATGAGTGCCTCGGGTAGAAAGGCATTATTTGTCAGCGATCCCGATGGTAATATCCTAGAAATGAGCCAAATTTAGCCTGAAAAATTCCCCGATATGTTAGACCAATTACAGACTCAACTCTATCACCTTGAACAATACGCCGATCGCTTAGTGACTTCCCAACTAACTCACCTTAGTTTTGTCAGTATTGCCGTGATTTTTCTAGCCGGTTTACTTACCAGTCTTACCCCCTGTATGCTGTCGATGTTGCCGATTACCGTCGCTTATATCGGGGGTTACGAAAATCAAGGTCGTTTAGCGGCTTTTTGGCAGTCCACATGGTTTTCCCTAGGATTAGCCACCACCTTAGCGGGATTGGGACTAATTGCCGCTACTTTAGGAAAAGTCTATGGACAGGTGGGGATCGGTTTACCAATTATCGTCAGTGCGATCGCTATTTTGATGGGGTTAAACCTCTTGGAATTATTACCCCTGCGCTTCCCCTCCCTTGGCGCTACCGATTGGATTACCGGGGATTTTCCTCCGATTTTGCGGTCCTATCTTCTCGGTTTAACATTTGGTTTAATCGCCTCTCCTTGTAGTACACCAGTCCTAGCAAGTTTATTGGCATGGGTGGCAAATACGGGGGATTTAAGCTTAGGGGGGGGATTATTGTTATCCTACACTGCTGGCTATGTTTTACCGCTAATTATCGTCGGTTCTTTTACTGCCTCGCTGAAAAGCTTTCTTTCCCTACGTCAATGGTCCGGGTGGATTAATCCTGTCAGTGGGGTTTTATTAATCGGTTTTGGAGTTTTTTCTTTATTATCCCGTCTGCTGTGATGGTGGAGAGTTATGATAGATAATTGGCTAGAATTGCAAAACTTTTAACTATGACTATATCGGAAACTTCCTCAAATTTAAAGAATACACGGCCCCAATGGGGACGTAAATTTATCCAGACTATTGCCGATCTACGATTGGCAATTATCCTCTTACTTTTAATCGCTATTTTTAGCATTTCTGGGACGGTAATAGAACAGGGTCAATCTCTATCTTTCTACCAAGTTAATTATCCTGAGAAACCCGCTTTATTTGGCTTTCTGACTTGGAAAGTTTTATTACTATTGGGATTAAATCATGTTTATAGCACTTGGTGGTATCTATCATTATTAATTCTCTTTGGTTCCAGTTTAACCGCTTGTACCTTCCGACGACAATTACCCGCTTTAAAAGCGGCCAGAAAATGGCAATTTTATCAACAATCTCGCCAATTTCAAAAACTAGCTTTAAGTGCTGAATTAGAAACTGGTTCCCTAGAATCTCTCACACCTCTATTAGAAAAAAAAGGCTACAAAGTTTTTCTAGAAAATAACAGTCTTTATGCTCGTAAAGGTCTGATCGGTAAAATCGGTCCGATTATCGTTCATGCAGCCATGTTAATTATTTTAGCAGGGTCGATCTGGGGAGCGTTAACGGGGTTTTTCGCTCAAGAAATGGTAGCTAGTGGCGATAGTTTTCAGGTTAAAAATATTATTGAAGCTGGACCCTTATCTAAAAATTCTCTCCCTAAAGATTGGGGTATTAAAGTTAATCGTTTTTGGATTGATTATAGTCCTAAAGGTGATATAGAACAATTTTATTCTGATTTGTCGGTGATCGATAATCAAGGAGAGGAGATCGATCGCAAAACTATTCAAGTTAACCAACCTTTGCACCATAAAGGGGTGACTTTTTATCAAACCAGTTGGGGAATTGCTGGGGTAAAAGTACAGGTGAATAATAGTCCGATCCTACAGCTACCGATGGCTAGTTTAGACACAAAAGGTAATGGACAAATCTGGGGAACTTGGATTCCGACTAAAACCGATCTTAGTGAGGGAGTTTCTCTTTTAGTCAGAGATTTACAAGGTACGTTAATTGTCTATGATGCTAAGGGAGATTTAACCTCTGCTGTGCGAGAAGGAATGACGATTCCTATCAATGGAGTTAATCTAAAAATAGTCGAATTAGTCGGCAGTACAGGTTTACAAATTAAGGCAGATCCGGGAGTACCTATTGTCTATTTAGGTTTTGCTTTATTGATGATGGGAGTAGTAATGAGCTACTTTTCCCATTCCCAAATTTGGGCTTTACAATCGGGTGATCGCTTTTATATTGGTGGTAAAACTAATCGCGCTCAAGTCGGTTTTGAACGGGAAATAATTGATACTATCGAAATGTTAAAGTTAAAGTAGAATTGACGTTAATTTGGTGTCGTTTCCCGATCAGTAGGTAGGTGTTAAAAATTTTCTGATCCCCCCACCTATCGGCACCCCCCTTATCAAGGGGGGCAGGGGGGATCAGAGGCAAAATCTATCTTATATTTAATTAGAATCACTTACTTAAAAAGTTCTGTTTATCTATCTTTTGTCTTTTGCCTACCCTAACCAAGAACTTAATTTTGTTCAATCACTTATATGCCAGAATTGCCAGAAGTAGAAACGGTGCGTCGCGGGTTAAATCAAGTTACCCAGGGCAAAAAAATTATCGGTGGGGAAGTATTATTACAGCGTACCCTAGCCTATCCTAATTGCGAGGTAACTTTTCTGCAAGGAATTGCTCAGACTACGATTACCAATTGGCAGCGCCGAGGCAAATATCTCCTCGCCAATTTAGATAATGGTAGCAGTATCGGGGTTCATCTGCGTATGACCGGACAATTGCTCTGGGTAAAAGATACCACTCCCCTGCCGATTCATACGCGCTTACGCTTCTTTTTTGCTAATCAGCAAGAATTGCGCTTCGTCGATACCCGCACTTTCGGGAAAATTTGGTGGATTGCCGCCGATAAAACCCCAGAAAGCGTGATTACTGCTCTCAAAAAACTGGGATTGGAACCCTTTGATCGCAATTTTACCCCCGATTACCTCTATAGTCACTGTCAAAAAAGTCGTCGTCCGATTAAAACTTTTCTCCTCGATCAAAATGTGGTGGCAGGAATTGGTAATATCTACGCGGATGAAGTTCTTTTTAAAAGTGGTATCCATCCCCAAACTGCCGCTAATCTCTTGAAAATTGAGCAAATAGACTTATTGACAAAAAACATTATTTCTGTCTTGGAAACCGCGATCGCTGAAGGCGGGACCAGTTTTAGCGATTTTCTCCACGTTACGGGAGTTAATGGCAATTATGGGGCGATGGCCTGGGTTTATGGTCGTACCGGCGAAAATTGTCGTCTTTGCGGTGCAACTATTGCCAGAATTAAATTAAGTGGGCGCTCGGCTCATTTTTGTCCCCAATGTCAAGTCTCAAGGGAATTATGAATTATGAATTATGAATTATGAATTATGAATTGGGGAGAAAGGAGAAGGGATGCCTTTTGCCTATTGCCTTTTGTCTCCCGTCTCGGAGTCTCCTCGATTCTGCTGTAAGCTGATAGCTAGATGGTCAGGTCACGGAAATCGATGCAAAGTTCACTGAAAAGGATCATCATCGGGGCGAGTTTTTTTCTCGCTACGGTAGTCGGGGCAACTATCGGTTATATGGCCTACGGTTGGAGTTTTCTCGATGCCGTTTATATGGTGATAATTACCATATTTGGAGTAGGTTTCGGGGAAGTTAAACCGATTAACACTCCTAGTCTGAGAGCTTTTACCATGTTAGTTATCGTCTGTGGGACTACCTCGGCCGTTTATGTGGTGGGAGGGTTTTTTCAGATGCTCACCGAGGGAGAAATTAACAAAGCTTTTAGCGATCGCCGGATGAATAAAGAGATGGAATCCTTAGAAAATCACGTCATAATCTGCGGTTTTGGGCGCATAGGACGCATCCTAACGACTAAATTGGCAAAAACAGCCCAATCCTTTATTATCGTCGATAATAACCCCGATCGCATTCGATTAGCTCAGGAAAAAGGTTACATAACTCTTAATGGTAACGCCACCGATGAAAGTATTCTCCAGAAAGCCGGCATCGACAAAGCGCGAGTTTTAGCGACTGTGTTACCCGATGATGCCTTAAATGTCTTTATCACTTTAACCGCAAGAGAACTCAGTCCGCAACTATACATCATCGCCAGGGGAGAATATCCCAGCACTGAGAAAAAATTAAAATTAGCTGGAGCCGATCAAGTGGTTTTACCTGCTACCATTGGAGCAGAGAGAATGGCCCATTTAATCACCCATCCGGCCGCGATTGATTTTTTACAGGAAGATGAAGGTAGACGCAATCTTAACGAATTATTAGCCGATATCGACCTGCAATTTGAAGAATACTCGATTTTAAGCGATTCACCCTTTTTGGCACAACCTATCAGTCAGATGGAAGTGCGGGGACAGGATGCTTTTATTATCGTTGCTGTGCGTCAATTTGATGGTGGTGTCATCACCCATCCCGACAATTCCACCATTCTACAGCAAGGCGATACGGTCATTTTATTAGGTCATCGGGGCGATGTTCCTAATTTTGCCCGTCGTTATGCTCTGCGTCGAGAAATGCGCTATCGTGGGTCTTCTTGGTAGGATAGTTACCCAGAAAAAAGTTGAGCTTTTCTGGAATTAATTTCGCTGCCGATGGAGATAAGACTAGCTCACTAATTATCTCCAGAGACAGCTATGAAATTAACCTATCGCGGCATTGCTTACGAGAAAAATCCCACTGCCACCGTTGCTTCCAGTCCGCTGATTTTAGGCTATCGTGGTGTTCCCTATTTAAAAAACCGTGATGTCGCTCAAAGCATTGAGAAACCGGTAGCCGTTACCTATCGCGGTCAAGCCTATAATATCACTCAGTCTTTAGCTTCTTTGCCCATGTAAGAACCCTCTTTAAGTTTTTAACTTCTAGTTCTTTTTCAATCAATCTCTTTTAAATATTGTCAATTAATGATCACAGCAATTACCTTAGACGGGTTTTATCTTCCCTCTTTCCCCCTTGCTCAAAGGGGGATTTTTTTACTTGTTTTTGCTAACTAAAGAATATATATTCATAGTTAAGTAAATTAATCACAGGCAGTTCAGCAGTTCCGGTGTTCCCCTTTTCCAGATTCTGAATTTAATTTTGTCGAACTGCTGATGGTTATCAGTTTTTTGTAGAATAGGGAGATTGAGAAAACGAACATCTGCCATTATGACAAGATTCCCTTTGACTGGTCGCTACTCTGGTTTATGCGTCTTGCTCACTTTATTCTGGTTAAGCGGTCAATCTTTACCAGTGCGAGCGGAAAAAATCTATAATCCCGTCCCCCTCATCCTCAATAAAGAAATTAACGATACTCTCACCGACAAAGATATTCCCACAGGTGAGGGGGGGTTTGCTAGGGATTATACCGTAGATTTGGACAAGGATGATCAGGTGGCCATCGATCTCAAATCGGAAAACTTTGATGGAGTTTTAATTCTCCTGGCCGACGATGGTTCCACTGTAGCGGAAAATGATGATGGTCCCGATGGTGGCACTAATGCCCTCCTCTTTGCACGCATTACCGAGTCGGGTAAATATATTATTCGGGTGAGAGCTTTCGGAGAAACCGGTGGGGGAAAATTTACCCTGAAATTAACCCGTTTACGGGCCGTGGAGGGCAAAAATTAGCTAATTATTGTCAAAAAAACCAAGAATAGAGCCTCTGTCCACTCTACCACCGCACCGTAGGTATCGCCAGTGTGACCGCGAAGACGACGATATAACCAGTAACCAGTAAGCAGAGCGAGGACGATTCCAGCACTAATGGCGATTATTCCCCACCTTAGACCACCAAATAGGGCGATTAACCCCCAAATTACTCCCCCACAGTCCCAAGGCAGACAAAAAGCCACTTTATGAAAGGCTCCCTTACCGGTGGGTTTGAGGTAGGGATAAAGAGCGATCGCCATTACTTGCCCCCAACGTCCCCAAATTGGTGCTAAAATTAGAGCTAAGGCTCGATTATCGCTTAAATCCGTCAAAGCGGCGATTTTTAGCAGCAAAACCATGGTCACGGCCATGACTCCAAAGGCCCCGGTAACACTATCGGCCATGACCAATAAACGACGCTGGGGGTCGGTGACAGCTAAACCATCGGCCGTGTCACTAACTCCATCAAGGTGTAGTCCTCCCGTTAGATAAACCCAAACTCCCACAAGGACAACCGCACGAGTTAAGGGTGGCATTCCCAGACCAGCTAGAGTTATATCGAGCAAAACCAGAATTAAACCCAAAAATAAGCCGACTAAGGGAATCCATCGGGCAATTCTGCCAAAATACGGCCAGGCAATCGGAACGGGAATAATCGTGTAAAAAGCGATCGCACCTAAAAATGAGCGAATTTCTTGACAAATGAAGTTAAATATGGTAGTCAATCCCCCCAAAATTAGATTCCGGTATGGCAGCGTTTCTCATAAAGATGAAGTATAACTTAATTTTGTATCGGCCACCCTGTGGGATTTTCAAAACATGAGAACGCCTATAATAATTCGACATAACAGACTTACTTGTAATTTTATAGGAAGAGTTCTTGTGATCGCTCTATAGGAGAGTAATATACGGAAAGATTTCTTAAAAAAATGTGTATTTAGCGTGATATGTGGAAAGTTTCCGTATATTATGCAGTTAGGTGGCTCGATTTATCCGAGTCTAACTGTTAATATTCGAGTCGAGTTCCCCTAAAATTGCTATTAGAACACACTTTACTAATTTTCACGAATCGCCTGTCGATTCCTCTCGTGTCTTTGGTAATCTCGTTACTTTATCTAACATAGACAGCCATGCCTCAAGTAAACATAGGAGTCCTTCTCGATCAGTTCGGAATTGTTACCCCTAACGATTATTTTAAGCTTTCAGTAAAAGACCAGTACGAGTTTCGTTTACGTATTCAGTCCACTGCTGAGCATGAAAGGAATGACATTCTGGTTGAACTGAAAAGCACGCTAGGACTCAAAATGCATTTCCATGTGACCCGTCACCCACAAAAAGGTTGGCAAAATATCCCCAATGAAACTTTTGCACGAAAGTTAGCATTCTTTGCTGCAAAATCTCTCATAACTTTTCCTTTCGATGAAGTAGCTCATTGGAAAGGGGAAGATTTAAATCCTTTATTAACGCTTCTTTGTGCAGTTCGCCCCTTCTTAAAAGAAGGATTAGTCAATATTCTTCCATCGCATAACGAGCTTAGAGAAGTAACAGTAAAACAATTCAATAAAAAATATGGTTTAGTGCATGCAAATTTTCATTTAGATGCACTGGAAAATCAATTTGAGGAGAAAAATTACAACCCTCAAGTTCTCAATCTCTATCTCCCTTACTTTAAAGACGTTAAACCAGAGGAGGTTGTACGTATACGACATGAGGAAAAGCTTCTCTATGATGGTCTTGAATACAGACTTGGGCGTTTACTAAATGGACATGACGAGTTGAAGAACGAGGAAACGTTACTCAACGAGCTATGTGAAATCGATCAGCATGTCCGGCAGCTAACTACTAAGTTTGAGGGAATAAAAGATGCCTGGCATCGCCATGATATATATACACTTATCGGTTTTGCAACAGTAGGTTTAGTCTTATTATTTCCTCCAGGCATTGTGCCATCATTGGCTCCGGTCCTCGGTATTGAAAGTATAAGTATACTGCGTTATCTTCAGTGGAAAATTGAAGCAGCTAATAATACTAAGGGCTTAAAGGAAGATGAGTATTATCTTTTGTGGCGTTTAAGCAATCTGAAAACTAGGCTATGAGGTAAGTTTTGCAGTGCGATCACTATTCCCGTAGGGTGTGTTCCCTAAAGCGGTTCCTACTGATCCGGCGATCGATTTTTGGGGAACGCACCATGCAGATTGATTGCAGCTGTGGGTTTAAGTGCGATGGCGAAGGCACTGCTACGCAGTGCGATCGCTATCTCCGTAGGGTGCGTTCCCTAATATGGCTCCTACTGCTCCAGCGATCAATTTTTGGGGAACGCACCATGCAGTGCGATCGCCGATCTTGTAGGGTGCGTTAATGAAATGTAACCCACCTTATCTAATGTTCAAAATCCGTGCGTTACGCTAACGCTAACACACGCTACATCATATCGATCGCCGATCTTGTAGATCGCTGATCTTGTAGGGTGCGTTCCCTAATGTGGTTCCTACTGCTCCAGCGATCGATTTTGGGGAACGCACCATGCAGATTGATTGCAGATGTGGGTTAAAGTGCGATGGCGAAGGCACTGCGTAGCAGTACGCTGATCTTGTCGGTTGGGTTGGCGGCTGTTACCCAACACCCTCAAAACCAAGATTAAATGCAGTAGGATAGAGAGCGAAAAAATATTCTAGATTGCCGTGAATGGAAGCGTCTATATTGAAACAAGTATTTTTGGGCATTTAACCGCCAGACCCACTGACAATCTGATCGTTGCTGCTAATATCAAGATCACCCAAGATTGGTGGAACGAACATAGTAGCTCATTTACGCTTTACGCATCAGAGATCGTTGAAGATGAGGCAGCTAAGGGAGATCCGATAATCGCCGCTCAACGGTTAAACTTGTTACAATCCCTAATGCTTCTCGAACTTACGGAAGATGCGTTTGAACTTTCGCAAGCGTTTCTGACTCAAAGCAATCTGCCACTAAAGGCATCTAATGACGCTTTACATATGGCATTAGCAACCGTCTATAACTTAGATTATTTGCTAACATGGAACTGCAAGCACATGGCAAATGCCCAAATTCAGCGTAAGCTGGCTCAGATTAGTTCTGATCTCGGATATATATTGCCAGTTATTTGCACTCCTTATGAGCTTATTGGATATAACCTAGAGGTTTAGTCATGTATAAAAATGAAATTCTCGATGAAATTCACAAGTATAGAGAAGAATACGCTCAATCGTTTCAATATGACTTAAGAGCTATTTTTAATGACTTAAAGCAGAAGCAACTGGCTCATAAAGATAGATTAGTTAGGTTGCCAATTAAGCGAGCGTCTAACAAATCACTGCACCCGACCGCCGGCTAAAGTATTCAATGGAACCGCTAAATCTATAGTGCGATGCCGAAGGCACTGCGTAGCAGTACGCTATCTCCCTAGGGTGCGTTCCCTAAAGTGGCTCCTACTGCTCCAGCGATCGATTTTGGGGAACGCACTATGCACATTAATTGCAGCTGTGGGTTTAAGTGCAATGCCGCACCTAAAAATGAGAGAATTTCTTGACAAATGAAGTTAAATATGGTAATCAATCTCCCCAAAATTAGATTCCGGTATGGCAGCGTTTCTCATAAAGATGAAGTATAACTTAATTTTGTATCAGCCACCCTGTGGGATTTTCAAAATATGAGAACGCCTATAATAATTCGACATAACACGGTTACTTGTAATTTTATTAGGAAAAGTTCTTGTGATCGCTCTATAGGAGAGTAATATGCGGAAAGATTCTTTAAAAATGTGTATTTAGTATGAGATACGGAAATTTTCCGTATAATTCATAGTTAGACTGCTAATTTCTTGGTGAAGATAGTTCTGGTTACTTTTGCGTAAGTGCTATACTAGACCTCTTGCATAAATCCGAAAACAAACGATAGAAACAATAATGGGAGGGACTTTCAGTCAATTATTTATTAGTAGTTGATAATCTTCAAAAATGTTGCTGTACAAGGATCGACTTAAGACTTTTGCAAGAGGTCTACTATAGTGAGGTTTTTACATGGTTTTTCTCATGAAAAATAAAGCCATTATCCTGCTGGGGGCTGTTGCCGCTCTTGGACTGGCTGCAACCTCAACTTTACTTCTGACACGTCCATCCGGAAATTCTCCAGATTCCGCCTCTGCTCAATTTTCTCCCAACGGCATGGGTATGATGCATCATATGCGGGTCAGTAGCGAGTTTAACTATCTTGCCCAAATGATTCCCCACCATCAGGAGGCAATCGATACCGCCCAGGTTATTCTGGCACGCACTAGTCGTCCTGAGATGAGGCAGTTTGCTCAAAATATTATTCAAGTGCAAACTGCTGAAATTGCTCAGATGAAAAACTGGCTCAACCAGTGGTATCCAGGAGGGAATATTAGCGTCTCCTACGTTCCCATGATGCGAGATCTGAGCCAACTTCAGGGCGATGCCCTAGATCAAACTTTTTTACAAGATATGATTGAACATCATATGGGAGCCGTGATGATGTCGCAAATGCTCCTGAATCATAATCTGGTGAAGCATCAGCCTGTCCAGTCCTTGGCTGAGAACATTGCCACTAGCCAGCGCCTGGAAATTCAGCAGATGCGAACTTGGTTGATAGCTTGGTTTGGTGATCGCAATCCAATGGGTAGAATGCATCATTAGCTTCTAGTAATCACGATCGAGATTTTGGGGCAATTAATGTTTTGCTTCCGCTGTGCGGTCTAACAACCCCAATGCAGTGGGATGCCGAAGGCACTGCGTAGCAGTACGCCATCGCTGTAGGCTGCGTTCCCTAAAGTGTCTCTTACTGCTCCACTGATCGATTTTTGGGGAACACACCATCCACATTTATTAAAGCTGTGGGTTTAAGTGCGATGCCGCTCTTGTGGGCCCAGTTGAGGAATGTTAGCGAAGATTGCCAATGTTTAGGTTAAAATAGAGGGGCAAAAGTTGCAACCGGTTAATGATAGTACGACCACCCCTCTACAGCCAAGAAGAATTTGCCCGACGTGGTAATCAGATTTATTAGACTCAGGTGCGCTCTCAAGTCGAGGAGGGCAATTATGGCAAAATACCAGTATATCCTTTTTCCTTTTTCCCTTGAAACTTACTCTCGAATTATATGAGCTAACGGCTAAGGGTGATAATTTTCTGAAAATCTCTTTGAATAATAGTAAAATTTTTGTCAGTTAAAAGCGGCACATGAACGAATAAGGCTCTCGGATGATATTTTAAGACTTGAAAATATAATTCTTCGCAGACAAACTGACCAGCATTATCGCTGATATAACTATAGTCAAGGTTTTTAATTAAATCTGGCAACGGAATTGATGTCAATAACTTTTTTGTGCTACTCCTAGCCTGAGATTCTAAACTTAAACGATAACGACTTTCTGCCATGCCACAACAAATAACGAAATCAGGCTTTTTGTCTTGAATAGCTTTGATAACTCGTTCACTGGCTCGATGGGTATTAACGGGAAGTTGACGCAAAAATAAAAGCTTTTTTGCATAATTATCTTGAATAGATACTAACAAATCATCGGAGGAATTACTCCGGTGATGGCATAACCAAGGCGCAAAAGAAGTTAAGAGAATTGTCAAGTTATCTCCTGATGGT
This sequence comes from Microcystis sp. M083S1, assembly GCF_020246405.1. NCBI lineage: Bacteria > Bacillati > Cyanobacteriota > Cyanophyceae > Chroococcales > Microcystaceae > Microcystis > Microcystis sp. M083S1. Next base: position 2,603 of record NZ_JADBTB010000149.1, on the reverse strand, counting down.
TAATTGGGATAATCAACAAAAAAGCGATCGAAGGGACAAAAATTGCTACACTAACTGACGTGACCTCAATTAAAGACGAGATTGATATTCTATGCAACGCCGTAAATTTTTGCTGATTAGTGGCAGTTTAGGCGGTTTTAGCTTGGTAGCTTGCGCTCATCAAATTTTACAGCCCGTTACTTCCAAAAATCCCCCTGAGTCTCCCGTTAAACAAGCACAAAAGGCGAAAAAAGTCAAGATAATCGTGATTAGTGACCTTAATAGTCAATACGGTTCCACTACTTACGATCCCGAAATCGATCGAGCTATCCCCTTAATTATCAATCATAAACCCGATCTGGTCCTCTGTGGCGGCGACATGGTGGCAGGACAAAAAAGCAGCTTGACAGAGGCAGCAATTAACGCCATGTGGTCAGCCTTTGATCGCCATATCGCCGCGCCCCTGCGAGCTGCTAAAATACCTTTTGGTTTTACCATCGGTAATCATGACGCTTCTGGAGCTTTATCCGCAGGAAAATTTATCTATGCTCAAGAGAGAAAATTAGCCCAAGATTATTGGCAAAATCCCCAACATCATACAAGTTTAAATTTTATCGATAAAACCGGCTTTCCTTTTTATTATACTTTCACTCAAAATGGTATATTCTATCTAGTCTGGGATGCCTCCACTCATTTAATCTCTCGGGAACAACTAAATTGGGCAGCAAAAAACTTGAGTAGCCCCGACGCTAAAAATGCTAAAATGCGGCTAGTAATCGGTCATTTACCCCTTTACGGTATTGCCGTGGGCAGAAATCGACCGGGGGATTATTTAGCCGATGCCGAGCAATTAAGAGCGTTTTTAGAGGGCCATCAGGTGCATACTTATATTAGTGGCCACGCTCACGCTTACTATCCGGGTAAACGGGGGCAATTACAATTATTACACGCAGGAGCTTTAGGCAGTGGACCGCGACGGTTATTGAACAGTGAACAAGTGCCCAGAAAAACCTTAACAATTGTCGATATTAATCCCCATCAACAGGAAACAGTTTACACCACCTACGACATGAAAACCCAAGAAGCGATCGATATTACCAGTTTACCTCCTTTGATTATGGCTCCCAACGGGCAAGTTTTACGTCGAGATATTCCATCGGTTAACTAGAAAGGAACTCCCATAATGGCCACTGTCATCAGCACCGTTAATATGAAAGGAGGAGTAGGAAAAACTACCCTTACCGTCAACCTTGCCACCTGTTTAGCTAAATTTCAGCAAAAACGAGTCCTTGTCCTCGATTTAGACGCTCAAATCAGTGCGACTCTCAGTTTAATGTCTCCCCACGAATTCGCTCAACTGCGTCGCAAAAAAAGGACTTTAAGCTATTTATTAGAAGCAATTATCAAACCCAATCCCTACAATAAATTAACTATTGATGATATTATTGTCCCTTCAGTCTGTGAAATTCAAGGCTTAGATCTACTGCCGGGAGACATTGAACTATATGATGAATATGTCGTCTCAGAAACCCTGCACCATCAAGCAATTTTACAGGAAGATTTAGGCTTTGATCATGCTTGGAATAACCTGGAAAGAATCCTGATTCAAAAAATCATTGATCCCATTCAAGACCGTTACGATTATATTATTATGGACTGCGCTCCGGGCTATAATCTTTTAACTCGTAGTGGTCTATGTAGCAGTCATTTTTATTTACTACCCGCCCGTCCCGAACCTTTATCAATTGTCGGCATTCAGCTATTAGAAAGAAGAATAGTTAAACTCAAAGCTAGTCATCAAGAAACCGAACCGATTAACCCCGGTTTACTCGGTATAGTTTTTATTCTTTCCGGTGGTGGTTTACTCAGTCGCTACTATAATCAAGTCATGCGCCGGGTACAACAGGATTTTCAAGCCCATCAAATTTTTGCTAATGCGATTCCTATGGATGTTAATGTAGCTAAAGCTGTCGATATGTTCGTGCCTGCGGTGGCAGCCATGCCCTCTTCTAGTGGTTCCAAAGCTTTTATGAAACTCACAGAAGAATTCTTGATGAAAACCCAAAAATAGGAGATAATTACTATGGTCATTGAGTGGTTAGAATTTCAAGTTAAACCCGAAGCTAGGGAAAAATTTATCCAAAAAGATCAAGAAATTTGGACAAAGTTTTTAGCAAAACAACCTGGTTTTTTAGGTAAGGAGCTTTGGATTAATCCCACCATCGAGGAACAATTAATTATCGTTGTCCATTGGCAAACGAAAGAACAGTGGAAAGCTGTCCCCCAAAATTTACTTGATGACACCGAGGCCAAATTTTCCCTAGCCATGGGAAAAGATAATTATCAATTAACCAAAGTCAAGGAATTTCAAGTCAGAAAATTTCGAGAAAATTGTCAGAACAATTTAGAATCTATGCAGCCAGGATAAAAAATCAATTCATCTTTTTGTCCCCTGTCAACCTAGCCAAACTTGTCATGAGGGGCTAAAGTGTGCTATAAGCAGTCAGACCGTGCCATGGTCTTTATTCTTTCCGATTAGGTAAATTACTGATGACTGAAGCTAAACGCGCCCTCATTACCGGCATCACCGGTCAAGATGGTTCCTATCTGAGCGAATTATTATT
>NZ_JADBTB010000148.1:0-9666 GCF_020246405.1 Microcystis sp. M083S1 | reverse complement strand
TCAGTAAAAACTCAAATCAATTTGGTCGAAATATCTATATTACATTTTGGGCGCACGCGATGCGCCCCTACCATTGGCGCAATAATATTATTGTAGGGGCGAATTGCATTCGCCCTCTTTTAATCACTTTTACTGCTCACCTATATGTGAGAGAAAGTCAGAGAAAGGATTGAGAGTAAGACAAGTTTTAATTAATTCCTCCACTCCCAGGACTGGATAAATAGGGACTCTTAACTGATTAATAACAGTTTCTAGGGTGATATCATCTAAAAATACCGCTTCCCCATGCTTAAGCATGAGAGAAGGTAATAAAACCCCATCCCCAAGATTTTTACCTTGTAATCCTTTGAGAATATCTTGCCCAGTTAATAAACCCGTAACCGTGATTTCCTGCCCCCAATAATCACTATTTAAAGCCACTAATTCCACGGTTAAACCCCGCACCTTATTTAACTGTTTAACTAGGGGTTGAAAAGCTTGTTCTACGGCATTTCCCACTACCCATACCAACCGTCTAGAGGGAGTAATTTGAGCAGGCAATAACTTCTTAGCTGTCTTCTGGAAATCCCTAATAAATTGACGAATCGAGCCAACTCCGTTACCGATTTGGGGATAGTCTTCGTAGTGAGATTGAGGGGGTAAATCGACTCGGGCAATTAAAAACCATTCATCGGCTAACCATACCACATTACTGCCAAATTCTTGACGAAATTTTTTCTGTAAAGTTTGTACTTGTTCAATCACTTCTCGCGCTTTTTCTTGGCTAACAGGAATTAATTCATCTTCTTGGGGACGAAAGCGGGTTAATCCCACGGGAACTACGGCAATCGACTCCACACAGGGAATATCTCCCCGATGAAAAGAAACCAGATCTAACAGGGTTCTTTCGAGATGAATTCCATCATTAATATTGGGACAAACTACCACTTGTGCATGAATTTGTAATTGTCTGGCTTGTAGCCATTTTAAATGGTCTAAAATTTGACCAGCGCGGGGATTTTTTAAGAGACGAATTCTCAGATCGGGTTCCGTGGCATGAACGGACACAAAAAGCGGTGAGATTCGCATCTTTTCGATCCGCTGCCATTCTTTTGAGGTGAGATTAGTTAAGGTTAAATAACTGCCATAGAGAAAACTTAAGCGATAGTCATCATCTTTATAGTATAAAGTTTCTCTTTTGCCCTCTGGTTGTTGATCGATAAAGCAAAAAGGACATTTATTATTGCACTGAATTAAGCCATCAAAAAGGGCAGTTTCAAACTCTAAACCTAAGTCTTCATGATAATCTTTTTCGATTTTTACTTGGTGAGTTTTGCCCTGACTATCAAGCACTTCTAGGGTTAAAAATTCATCGGCACATAAAAATTGATAATCGATTAAGTCCCGGGGACGATTACCATTAATAGAGACGAGCGCATCCCCGATTTCAAAACCTATCTCGGCGGCGATCGAATCTGGGATGACACCAGTAATTTTAGCTGGACGAATAGTTAATTCACTCATATTTTTAGGTTGCCATCCAATTATTTAACTGCATTTCCCAGAGAGTCTTTGGCTGCGTTTTAATATTTGTCAAGTTAATTCTACAGCATTTTAGGGCGATCGCTGTTAGGGATTGGGGAAAAAACCAAAAAGTTTAGCAGCCCCTCCTAAAATGGCTACAACCAGAGCGATGAGAATCCCCCGATTGGTAAATTCCTGATAGGCAACTCTTGCAGTTAACCCTTTAATTTCTGTGGTTAGTCGCTCATCCAAGGCTTTAATCTCCCCTTTGAGTTCGACTTGTCCTATTTCCACTTTTGTCAACCGTTCTTCTATCTTATCAAATCTCTCATCTACCTGATCAAATCCCTCATCGATCCGTTTTTCCAGAGAGTCGATTTTCCCCTCAATCCTTGTCAAAACAGCTTCTAGGGAATAAGTGACGGTTTCGTTAGCCATTTTCTGTCTCCTTTAGCTCTTCTGGATTCACTATCGTGATCTCAATATCAGTATCGCTGATTTTTGCCTCCCAGTTTCAATCTCTAATAGGGGTTAAGATTAATGGGAACGCTGTAGGGTTGATTCATGAATCAACCCTACAAAGTTTTAATCTCTAATAGGGGTTAAGATTAATTGGAACGCTGTAGGGTTCTGGGACTGCGGAGAGGCAAAAGGAAGAATAAATAATCAATTTTTAATAACTGGATTTAGTATAATGGCAAAAAACCCATCTTTGTTCAAGATGGGGTAAGGCAAAAATCAAATCAATCTAAACAGTAACAGGTTCTCGATCGAGGGGTTTAACGCGATCGAGCAGTGCTTGCAATTGTTCCCCTTCAATCACCTCTTTACTGAGGATTTCTTGGGCAATTTCTTCGAGTAAATCGCGATTTTGAGCAAGGATATCCAGGGCCTGCTGATGACCATTTTCGACAATCTCTTTCACTTCATTATCGATCGCTTTGGCCGTATCATCGCTCACCAAACGCCGGGGATTCATCATGCCATCTCCCAGAAAACTATTCTGTTGACCTTTTTCGTAGGCTAGGGGGCCAAGGGTCTTACTCATACCATAGGTTGTCACCATGCGTTCGGCCAAGTCTGTCGCCCGCTGCAGGTCATTAGCGGCCCCAGTAGTAATACTACCGAAGATAATTTCTTCGGCAGCCCGACCGCCTAAAAGAGTAGCAATTTGGTCGCGTAATTCCGTATCATCCATAAGGAAACGGTCTTCCGTGGGCATTTGCAGGGTATAACCGAGGGCTGCCATGCCGCGAGGCACGATCGAAATCTTAGCAACTTTACCACCCCCCGGCATAACTGCACCGACGAGAGCGTGACCAACTTCGTGATAAGCGACGATTTTCTTCTCTTTTTCCGAGAGAACCCGGCTTTTCTTCTCTAAACCCGCCACTACCCGCTCGATTGCCTCATTAAAGTCCTCTTGGGCGACGGTGCTGCGTTGATTGCGGGCTGCCAATAAAGCGGCCTCATTGACTAGATTAGCTAAGTCAGCACCAGCAAAACCGGGGGTACGGGTAGCAATCTGTTTTAAATCTGCATCCGAGCCTAATTTTACCTTACCTGCGTAGATTTCGAGGATTTTTAAGCGTCCAGCCAGATCGGGGCGATCAACTAACACTTGGCGATCAAAACGGCCGGGGCGTAAAAGGGCGGGATCAAGAGTTTCGGGGCGATTAGTGGCGGCCAGCACGATCACCGTCGCATCACCAGCGTTAAAACCGTCCATTTCCGTCAATAATTGGTTTAAAGTCTGTTCCCGTTCATCGTTACCCCCCATAAAATTACCGTTAGCGCGAGATTTACCGATCGCGTCTAATTCATCGATAAAAATAATACAGGGGGCTTTTTTCTTGGCCTGTTCAAACAGATCCCGCACTCGGGCTGCCCCTGCACCGACAAAGAGTTCCACGAATTCCGAACCTGAGATACTAAAGAAAGGAACCCCCGCTTCTCCTGCGACTGCTTTTGCCAGCAGGGTTTTTCCTGTCCCCGGCGGACCGACTAAGAGGACACCCTTGGGAATCCGCGCCCCGATTTGAATGTAACGTTGGGGATATTTGAGAAATTCGACGATTTCGGCCAATTCGGTTTTCGCTTCTTCCACACCGGCCACATCTTCAAAAGTGGTTTTGGTGGTGTCTCCTTCCACATAGACTTTAGCGCGACTTTTGGTAATCGATAAAGCCCCAGCTGGACCACCGCCACCGCTGCGAGCGAGGAAAAATTGCCAAATACCAACAAAAATCAGGGGAGGAATCACCCAACTAAGGACACTACCAATCCAGCCATTTTTTGGTGGTGGTGCGGCGGCGAATTCTACGCCCTTGGCTTCTAGACGTTTGGGCAATTCTAGGTCAAAAATCGGTGTAGTGCTGAAAATTCGTCCGTAGTTGCCCTCTTGGTCGTTTTTAAGCTGATAACGAATCTCATTCTGTCCCACGGATACCCTAGCGACGTTGCCATCTTCCACTTGGTCGATAAAAAGACTATAGGGAACTTTGGGGACGCTAGGGCCAAATAATTGCGGAAAAAGGAGGTTAACAATCAGAAATAAGCCGCCCACGGCTAATAAAACATTACCGATCAGGCGGGATTGTGAAGGAGGTTTGCTTTTTATACTCATTGCTGGGCCTGATTCATTAAAATTAGTCTCTATCCTTCCCCCATTGTAGGCTGTTGACCGCTCAAGTTCAGATTGAATCAGGCGGGGGGATTACCGTCGTCTTCGGGCGGTTTTTGCTCTAGTAAAGCCTCTAGACGGGTTTGGGCAAGCTCAAAATCCGGCGCAATCCCTAAAGCTTTTTGATAACAGGCGATCGCTGCTTGGGTTTCGCCCAAATTTTCTAGGGTACTGCCGCGATTGTACCAAGCTTGATAAAAATTATCGTCCGCTTCTAGCACCTGTTGCCAACATTCTAAGGCTTCTTGCCAACGTTGCAGTCCGTATAGGGCGCTGCCTCTAGCGTTAATGACTTGGTGATCGTTGGGGGTGATTTCTAGGGCGCGATCATAACTATTTAACGCCTCTTCGTAGTTACCGATCATGGCTAAGGCACCACCACGATTATGCCAGGCCGAGGCTAATTGGGGATCGATCGTCAAGGCCTGTTCCCAATCAGCGATCGCATTTGACCAATTGCCTAAATTTGCCTGTTCTAAGCCCTGATTAAACCAATCTGCGGCAGTTTCAGGGTTTTTACCCTCCTGGGGGGAAAATTGAGCGATCAGACTATTAATAATGCTTTCTGCGTCCTTATTTTCGATGCCTAATTGTTCGGCCATTTGGCCCGCTAGGGTAGGATCGTTGTGCAGACGGTTAAATAATTCATCGAGGGTGAGGGTTTCTAATTGGGGATTTTCCGAGTCAGCACCGTTAAAATCGCTAGTTTCACCCGAATATAAGAGATTTTCTGGGGGTTGCGGCAGGGAATAACTGCCAAGGTCCTCATCGTCGCCGGCGTATTCCCAGATTAAAGTGGCAGTTTCTTTGGTGTAGAGTTGATAACCGATCTCGTAGGAAGCTTCACCAATACGTTCAATACCGGGGAAAGCGCGGGCTAATTCTCCTAAACGGATCATTCTGCTGGCGAGAAGTTGGTTAAGGGAAGCGGAGGATTGCAGACGTGTCCCAAAGCGCTCTAACCATTCTACCCAATCTTTTTGCCGACCTCGATCGCCCAGTTTCTCAAAAAATCTCAGAATTCTGCCTTCGTGCCAACCGTGGGACACTCCATCGAGTAACTGCATATAGAGAAACTCGTAATCTGTATCGGTTAGGGGAACAGATTCGATCGCTTGTACTTTCCCCTTTCCCCCTTGTCCCCCCAAAAGTCGGGTAAAAAAGTTTTCGATCGCACGCCAAAGTTTTCTTAAAAGTCCCTGCATTCTAATCTCGACACTGGTTTTATTAATCTTGCAAGCATCACCCAATTAGTCTAGCAGTTATCAGTTATCGGGGATTGACTCTCCCCCGCTAACCGCTCGCGCGGTGTAGCGGGGGATTCTCGGTTCTTAGGCTTTTAACTAGATCGACCGAGTTTAACCCAGTCGATCCCCGTCAAATCGCCTCCGCGAGCGTTTTCTAACACGGTCAGTCCGACCGCGTTTTTTCCTCGGTTCTCAATTACCTTCGCTGATGCCGTATCTCTCGGTTCAATGTGGCCGCAAGAATCACACCGGTGAACTCTTTCCGATAACGCTTTTTTACCAGTAATTGCGCCACAATTCGGACACTCTTGCGAGGTTCCGTTTTTATCAACCTTAAGATAATATTTTCCCCGTTTCCAAGCGACAAACGGTAATATCTCGTTAATAAAACTACCGATACCTGAATCCAGAGATTGTTTTCTAACGATCCCTCTAGACCAGGAAACGAAGTTAATATCTTCAACAAAGATATTATCAGCGAGATCGCAAAGGTAATGAGCTAACTTAAAGTGCCAATCTCTACGAGTATTAGACACTTTTTCATGTAATCTCGCTATCTTCTCCTGAAGTTTTAACCAATTGCTAGAGCCTTTAGTTTTCCGTTTCAAGCGTCTTTGTAGCAATTTAAGCTTACTCTGTACTTTCAACAAAAATCGAGGGGCTTTGATTAAATCTCCCCGTGAAGTAGCAACAAAACTCTCAATTCCCGCGTCAATTCCTAAACAGGTTTTCCCCACTGTCATATCGGGAACTAATTCCGTAGATTGGAAGGAAACCGAAACGTAAAATCCCGACGCTTTTTGGATAATTCGAGCTTGTTTAGGCTCGAACCCAGACGGGTATTCTCTAGATTGCCTGATTCTAATTTTTCCCAATTGTGGAAAATTTAAGTATTCGTCACCTAGAAAGCTTTTTGACAGCGCAGGAAAAACAAAACTCCGCATCTTTTTCTTAAATCTAGGAAAGCCGAAGCCTTTCGATTTCATCTGGTTAAACGCCTTATCTAAAGTTTTTAAGACTTGCTGTAAAACTTGAGCGTTAACCGTCTTTAATATCGGGTAAACTTTTTTAGCTTCCGTTAGATTTTTAGCTTGAACGAAGTAATTAGGATAGGGTTCATCCGCAGGAATTATGTACTCGGAAACTAGCGAACAGTGATCCGCAAGACACTTTCGAGAGTTTAACCAATCTTTCCGTTCTGAAAGAGCGTAATTATAAACGCTTTTGCAAACATCAAGAATGTGGATTATCTCCTGTTCCTGTTGTCTGTTTACCTTTAGTTTGTACTGGTAGGTAAGCGTTATCACTGTCTTTCGTGAGCGTGATGTATAGTTAAATTATAACACTTACTGCCTAGGATATCAACTATAGCGGTTCTCACACCTGTGTGGCACAGTTTAACCTTTGCTAATTAAGCTTTTCACCATCGATAATGTATCTCTTGCGAACAGGAAACGCTATAATTACAATCATGGACCAAACTAATCGCTAACCTTAAAACAGTTAGTAGTCGCTTAATTAGACAAGAATTTCCGTATTTGGCGGCCGAGTATTTCGACAACAAACCCTATTTTTGGACGGGAGCTTATTTCGTGGCTAGTTGTGGCGACGTTACTGTCGAACAACTAAAAAAATACGTCGAGAACCAAAACTCCCCGAAAGTGGAAACGCTACCGCGTTAGTTTTATTCTGGTCGCGATTCATCTCGCTCCATTGAGATAGTTTTGATTCCCGCTCTGGCCCGGTCGGGAGGAAATAATACCAATTCTCCAAAGTCTGACTACAGAAGTTTAATCCCCCTAAATCCCCCTTAAAAAGGGTGACTTAAATTCGATGTGTAGTTTTCATTTAGAGAAATGGTATAAGCATATTCCAGAAAAAGGGTTTTTTTGAGAAACCCGTTTTCTAACTGATAACTCAAAAAGATTGGGATTGAATGGCCGTGATTACCACCGTATTGATAATATCGGGAACGGTACAACCGCGACTGAGATCATTGACGGGTTTTTTTAATCCCTGTAGGATTGGACCAATCGCTAAAGCTTTCGTTTCCCGCTGCACGGCTTTATAAGTATTATTACCTGTATTCAGGTCAGGAAAAATAAACACCGTTGCTTGGCCCGCCACCTCTGACCCCGGCATTTTTTGGGCGGCTACTTCCCTATCCACGGCCGCATCGTACTGAATCGGGCCTTCTAGCTTCAAATCGGGGCGTTTTTCCCTAGCGATTTTGGTCGCTTGTCGTACTTTTTCCACGTCTTCTCCCTGGCCCGATTGACCCGAAGAATAGGAAAGCAGGGCGATTCGCGGTTCGATTCCGAATTTTTGGGCAGTTTCAGCAGAAGATAGGGCGATTTCGGCTAATTCCTCGGCACTGGGGTCGGGATTGACCGCACAATCCCCATAGACCAAGACCCGATCCTCTAGACACATAAAAAAGACCGAGGAGACGATCGCACAATCGGGCTTAGTTTTGATAATCTGGAGTGCAGGCCGAATCGTGTGTTGAGTGGTATGCACTGCCCCCGATACCATACCATCAGCATCGCCCTGATACACCATTAAAGTGCCAAAATAGGAGACATCCTGTGCATAATCCCGGGCCATATCCAGATTCATTCCCTTGGCTTTTCTCGCTTCGTAGAGGGTCTGCACATAGCTTTCAAAATGGGGACTAGCCACGGGGTCAATAATTTGCAGGCGATCGAGATCGAGAGTGATACCATGTTTTTTAATCACCATTGCGATCTCGTCCGGTTGTCCCAAAAGGGTTAAATCGACGATATCCTGTTCGATTAAAACTGTGGCCGCCTGGAGGATGCGCGGTTCGGTCCCTTCGGCCAAAACGATGTGACGTTTTTGCGCTTTGGCCTGTTGTACGAGATTATAGGTGAACATCTTCGGGGTAATCCCCTGGGTCCGCAAAGTGCGAATTTGCGCTTCTAGGCGATCAAGATTGATGTTACTGTGAAAAAGCTGCAGACTGAGGTTAATTTTATCGTAGTCCGTCGAGGTCAGGGTGGTTCGCACTTGGTGGATGCGTTCGGCCGTAGTGTAGGTATCGGTGGTGACGGAGAGAATCGGTAAGGGATCGGGCAAACCGTCAATTAAACGGGCGATCGAAGGATTGAGGTTATGACCTGCTGTTAAGACTATACCGGCTAATTGGGGATAATTGGCCGATTGGTGGGCTTGTAACATCCCGATAATCACATCGCCGCGATCCCAAGGGGTGATAATTAAGCTATCTTCTTTTAGCCGCTCTAGGGCATTTTGCATCTGCATGGCCACCACCAGAAAGTTACTAGCTAAACTGTCTAATCTCTGCTGTCCGTAGAGAACTTTTGCCTGTAATTGTTGGGCGATTTCTGCCACTCGCGGGCTGCTCAGTTTGGCATTGTGGGGAATCACTCCTAGGGCATATTCTTGGGGGGGAAAAATTTTAGTCAGGGTTTTCCGTAATTCCTCTATTTTTTCCTCTTCAGCTTGATTGATAATAATCCCAATCACCGTACAACCTTTATCTTGGTAGGTGTCGCAGGAAATCAGGATCGGACTAAGGGCATCTTCGATACTGCGATTGTGGGCATTACCTAATATTAAGATGGGATGGCCGAGATTTTTGGCAATTTCTGTATTTAGTTCAAATTCAAAGGCGGAATTTTCTTGCAGATAATCGGAACCTTCACAGAGGATAAAATCATATTTTTTTTCTAAGTTTTTAAACTTTTTGATAATTCTTTCGATGATTTCATCAAATTTTTGTTGTACCAATAAATCCTTAACTTCTTCGTAACATAAACCGAAGGCTTCTTCGTAGGTTTGTTCTAATTTAAAATAATTGAGGATTAAGTCAATGTCTTCGTCCCGATGACCTTCGGAACAGTCGAGAACAATTGGCTGGAAAAAAGCAACTTTATTAGTTTTGCGGAGAATTAAGTCAATAATTCCTAAAGCGACTAACGCTTTACCGCTTCCCGTTGCCGTCGTGCTGATATATAAAGAGTTAGTCATAGGTAGAGAAGAATAATAACAGGAGTGGGATTTAATTGGGCCACCCCAACCTTGAGGTGAGCGATTGATCCCCCCTTAATCCCCCCTTAATAAGGTGGTTTTGATCCCCCCTTAATAAGGTGGTTTTGATCCCCCCTTAATAAGGTGGTTTTGATCCCCCCTTAATAAGGTGGTTTTGATCCCCCCTTAATAAGGTGGTTTTGATCCCCCCTTAATCCC
>NZ_JADBTB010000147.1:0-13566 GCF_020246405.1 Microcystis sp. M083S1 | reverse complement strand
GACCGACCCAACTGCAACAAAAAGCGTTAGATTTATTGGGAGTTTCCCTGATTTGTACCCAGTAACGGGGTGCTGTAAATTCTCTTAATCCCTTCTACAGCACAGGTTATGGCCTTTTGTCAACGGGGAAGTCCAGGTATATAACATCTAGCGAGCAGACTACCTGAATAATTAGCGAGCATGATGCTCGCATTCCCTTAAATCTAAGGCACTAAATTAGCTGTTTCAATCCAGTATTATGCTATACTTATTACAGGTATAAACTCGTAAATTGGAGGAAAAAGCCATCAATAATGATACCCACTCCCGAACAGATGTTTACTTGCATTAGAATGTGTCAAACCCTGTCTAACTTCTATACCGATATTCATCTATTTCGGTATGATGAAAATAGTAATGTGAGCATCTTGCTCACTAATGTGGAGTTTGAAGATGAATCATCAACCTGATTTTTACCAAATGTCTCGCCCAGAATTAAGAAAATATGTCCTCTCCCATCGAGAAGATGATGAAGCCCTAAGAATTTATATGGATAGAATGCGAACTGAATCAGGTGTAACTAGATTTACCCTTACTCCTAGTCAAGAAGATATGAAGAAATTAGAAGAATTTCTCAAGGCAAAAATGGATAAATAAAATCAATTTAACTTGCTTGTGCCAAGGCTCTACCTTTTATTCAGTGAACTGGGAGTAATGAGGTGCAGCGACTTTCTTACCCGTTCTCCCTTCCCCTATCAAACCCTAGAAATCATCGGGAATAATCCATTGGGTCGGTTGCGTCAGTTTTTTCAGTCTAGCGGCTTCGGCCATTTCTAACATCTTTTCCAAAGAAGTTTCGGCAATAAATTTGGCTGCTTCGGCGGCATGGGCTTGATTGGGGCATTTATCGCCTAAAATACAACCATTTAGGCAATCTACAGCACAATTTACCTGTTTTTCCATAAAAAATCTCTTTTTCTCACTAGATTTGGCCTTTATATTTTAACCCAACTTTTTTTCAGTACCTAGGCAAAATTAATTACACATCTTGCTAATCCTTTTGGCGCTCTCAACCGTAGGTAAGTAATTATGCCAGTTAAGAAAGCGGCACGCTTAACCTTTCCCTAACCCATAAATTGCTATAGATTTTAATTGTGTGAGGAGTGAGAAGAAAGCAAAGTCCTTGGGGTCGAAACACGGCAAGACTCCCAGGGGCTTTTCCATGTCTAGGGAACAATTGTCAGTCATGAACCAGCCTCAAGAGCGAGAACCTTTTGCCAGTTTAGTTTTATATCATCTCTTTAAATGGTCGATCGTTAGCCCAACCCTACACGGCTATTTTCGCGGTCGCGTTTACGGAGTGGAAAATGTCCCCCGTCGTCATCCTCTGATTATCGTCTGCAATCACGCCAGTTACTTCGATCCACCCCTATTATCCTGTGCCGTGCGTCGTCCCGTAGCTTATATGGCTAAAGAAGAATTATTTACCATCCCGATTTTAAAACAGGCGATCGCTCTTTATGGGGCCTATCCCGTCAAACGCAGCAGTGGTGATCGCGGGGCAATTCGGGCGGCGATGGGAGCATTAGCAGCGGGCTGGGCAGTGGGAGTGTTTCTGGAGGGAACCCGCACCGAGGACGGATTGATCCATCAACCAAAACTAGGCGCGGCGATGATTGCCGCTAAAGCGGGAGTTCCCCTGTTACCCGTCAGTTTATGGGGGACAGAAAAGATTTTTCAAAAAGGTTCTTCTTTTCCCCATAGTATCCCCTTAACTATTCGCATCGGAGAAGTGCTGCCGCCACCGATTTCTAGCAAAAGAGAGGCTTTACAGGCAGTTACCGAGCGCTGTGCCGAAATTATTAACGGATTACACGCCCTCGGACGCTAACTAGGGTTTGCGGCAAAAAGCTTTTCCTGGGGGCAGGGTGTGGGGTGTGGGGTGTGGGGTGTGGGGTGTGGGAATTATGAATTATGAATTATGAATTATGAATTGGGGGGGGGAAGTGGGGAAATTGAACTAAAACCCCAAAACCCCAAAACCCCAACCCCCAAAACCTGTCTCCTATCTCCTGACTCCTGAATACTGACTCCTGCCGACCGCCGACCGCCTGATCTCAACAAGCAATTTAAATTACGAACAGCTTATTCAGCAAACCCTAAATACCCGGGCAGCTGATTAGATTTCTTTCCCCGACACTTTCAAGTCGGGAATCTAGGCTAAAATTGGCATAACTCGACCATCGCCTCGACCATGTTCTTTTTTGTCCTCGGCTTCAATCTAGGCTTAACTTTATTTAATTGCTTTCTACTCTGGAAATTGTGGCAATTGCGGCGGATTTTAGGGCGAGTGACCAAAATTTTAAACCGGGTGGAACGACGTTTACACCACATTTTTTACCCCGCCCCCGAATATATTGTCATCGCCGGGGCGAAAACCTATTATCTCAGACAAAACTATCAACGTCTCTGCGGACAGATACAGATACTGCAATCCCTATTCTTGACCTTCTCCCTGATTATCCGTTACTGGCAGCGTCAATCCCGTCAACGCCGTCGCCTCTGGTCGCTACAATTGAGCAAAATCTCTAGCAATCAAGCAGCTGACAGCGATCGCCAGCCAAAGTAATACACAAGTACGAGTTAAATTCAAAGCCTGTTCGACGGTTTTGACGGTAATCGGGTTGAGGTTATCGCCCAATAAAGGTTTTTCCACAATCTGGCCTCGATATTGATTTTTACCCCCCAATTGCACCCCCAAAATCGCCCCATAGACGCATTCACTCCAACCAGAATTAGGACTAGGATCCCGACGGGCATCGCGCCAACAAATGCTTAAAACCCGCCCCGGCTGGCCCGAAATTAGGGCGAGAGTTAAGACCGTTAAACGACAGGGTAGCCATGTCAAAACATCCTCGCTTTTGGCACTAAACCAGCCAATATGGGTGTAGGGTGGCCGACGATAGCCAATCATCGAATCGAGGGTACTAGCGGCTTTATAAGCGCAAGCGAGGGGAACTGGTCCCACCCCCAGAAAGGCACCGAGAAGGGCATAAAAAAGTGGCGCGGTAACTCCATCTACACCATTTTCACTGACGGTTTCTAATAGGGCGCGAAGGATTTCTTCTTGGCCGAGATTATCTGTGTCGCGACCAACGTATAAACTTAGTTGGCAACGAGCTAAGGTGATATTTTCCGCTTGTAAAGCTGCGATGACTGTTTCAGCAGCCCGGCGTAAACTTCTACCAGCTAAACAACTAGCCAAGAGAATCACTTGTACTAGGCAACTCAGCAGCAAATTGACCTGACCTAACCATTGGATTCCTAGCCAAGTTAAGGCCCCAGTCAAGATAATTAAACCCAGTCCCAGAATTATGCCCCCTAAACGTTGGCGAATTTTTTCCCGCGTCCAATTAAGGATAACTTTTGTGGCCACGGCAATAATCGCCCCCATCACCTGCACTGGATGAATCCATCCCCAGGGATCGCCGATCAGATAATCTAAAACTGCCCCTAATACTAAAATGATCGCCGTTGCCGTTTCCTTCACAATTACTCCCTTTTACCATCGACATCCCGAATTTTCTCAATATTGTCTTCCCAGTTAGCCCCATCAAAGAACTGGATCTGAAAATCCCCTAAGACATTACCCTCCAAACAGCGCAGGTTTATATCTATAGCGTCAGGATGGGAGCGGGGACGATAGAAAGGATGAATACCACAAACACGACAAAAATAATGTTGGGCTGTGTGGGTATTAAATGTGTAGGTACTTAAGAAATCTTCACCGCTTAGGAGGGTAAATTGTGCTGAAGGAACAATCAGATGCAGAAAACCTTTTTTCTGACAAATCGAACAATTACAGTCTAGAGCTTGATCATGCTCGATCGCCACTTGAAAACGGATCGCTCCACAGTGACAACCTCCCCCATAAATCTTTGCTTGAGTTGTTGCTGTCATAACTTCTAAACTACTAAACAATAAAGCTGGTTTCCTCTCCCCTAGCGGCGATCCAGCTACGCGCATCGTAGTATAAATCCGCTAAGGTAATCTTCCCTAGGGCCTCTTTTAATTTCTCGTGGAGGTGTTTCCAGATAGTAAATGTCACCCAATCTTCTGCCTGTTCGTCCCTGGGATGATAACCTGATAATGGCTCGATCGTCTCTCCCACCGCCTCCAAAATTTGCCCCAACGAGATACGATTTGCCGGCCTGGCCAATTGATAACCCCCTTGCGCTCCCCGAAAGGAACGAACTAACCCCGCTCGTCGCATTTCTATGAGCAATTTCTCTAGATAAGCGGCCGGTATATCTTGACGCAGGGCGATCGATTTTACCGATACGGGAGTTCCCCTCGGTTGTAAACTAAGATCCAGCAAGGCTTTAACACTATAGTGACCCCTAGTTGTTAGCTTCATTATCCCTCATTTTTACCTCTTGATCTCTATCCTACCCCCTGCCCTCATTGATGACAGAAAGACTAACCTCCCTTATCTCAGCATCTCGATCAACATTGATAAATTCTGTTAAGATTTTGATCGAGAGATAGAGTCTAATCAATTACAATCAATTTCCTCAAGCAAGTGATAATTTTTAGTTTATACCGTGTAAGATAAGTGTAGAGATCAATCGTAACCCGATTGTTTCTGGTCAGGGGGAGCAATTCTCCTCGACTAGCCTTGATGACCCTAACCTTTACTTATCTACTGCAAACTTAAATGAACACAACTACTAATCCAGAACCCCTGACTGGCCTCGAACTAATTGAGAAAGTTAAACAGCTAGGCAACCTCAGCAAAGAGGAAAAAGCCCGGGAATGCGGCTACTATACCATGACAAAAAATGGTATCGAACGCGTTAATATGATGAAATTTCTCAATGCTTTAATCGATGCTGAGGGAATTGACTTAGATAGCAGTGCCAATGGTCACGGACGAGGTGGGCGCTCGGCCAGCTACCGGATCAGTGTCCAATCAAATAATAATCTCCTGATCGGTTCGGCCTACACCAAAAAAATGGGACTTAAACCGGGAGATGAATTTGAAATTACTTTGGGGAGAAAACATATTCATCTCAAGCAAGTTGGCGCCAGCGACGACGACGAATAGCCATAATTAAGGAGAGAGCCGTTTCACTCTCTCCTTGCAGATAGGGTCTGCTGAAAAATTCGCTCCAGAAATCATGCTATTGAATGCCACTGATTTGTCGCCCAATTGATAAGCTTTACTTATGCAAAACAACTTTAAACATAATTTTTATTAAAGAGAAGGACTATCTTAGTTCATTTGTTCGCAAAAAAAGCCAGAAAGACAAAAAAAGCCCAAAAAAACTGCCGAAGCAGTTGGGAAAGATTGACAACCAAAAAGATAATAGCAAGGACAGTTCCTGAAGTTTCAGGTAGTTTTGTCATGACCAGATTGAAACTAAAATCTTCTCTGAGCTTGTCCGGACTTTCTGGGAGCATCTCAGATGTGCAGAAATAACGACAATCAACAATGATCAGTCATCCTTAAATTAGTACGAATGTATGAACAACCGCATCTAAGCATCCCACTGCAAAAGCTAATCTGCGGCGGGATTGAGGAAAAAATCGCCATTAAGCGCGAATTTTAGAAGATAGTTTCCCTGGAAAAATCCCCACTGGGTAGCTTGACAAAAATCAGATGCAGCCGTGGGTAAAGACTATAATTCAGTCAATCCCGAAAGTTACCGAAACCACTGCGGTAATATCTTTGTCGATCGAGGAAGTGTCGTAAATTCCCGAATCGCTCACGTCAGTGGAATTGCGCGAGGTGATCTGAAAAACTCCCGTTTTCGCATCGCGCACCCTTCCCACCCGACTGCCGGTACTACTAGCGATCGCCTCAGCCCTCGCTCTCGCATCTTTGGTCGCTGCCGCCACCATTTCCACCCGCAGCTTATCCAGTTGGGTGTAAAGATATTGGGGAGGTTCAGAGACGAGGTTAATTCCCTCCTCAATCAATTCCGTTACCTGCCTAGAAAGTTCCGTGTAACGGGCCACATCGCTCGCTCGGATCTCGAAGCGCTGGGTGAGACGATAGGCGAGAATTTGCCCAGTTTCCTGACCGTTAGCTGTTACTTCGGGAATCGCCATCGTCTCGATCGCGTTGGTGGTGATTGCGTCTTCGGGAACTTGTTTTTCTTTGAGATAAGCTCGTATCCGCTGGGTTTGCTGGATCAGATCGCGGTACGCATCCTGAGCGCTGGGTTGTTGACTGGAAACCGATAAACGCCAGAGAAGATAATCGGATGTAATCGCCCTTTTGGCCGAACCAGTGACGACAAAAACATCGCTCGCCCGTTTCACCGCCAAGAACGAGCGTGCCGCTATCCACGAACTCAAGACGAGAGCGATCGATAGCACCGATAAACCCGCGAATACCTGTGGGAAACGTTGGAATATAGAACTGTCTTTCATCATCCCCCATCCTAGAAATCCGACGTTTCTATCCTATGCTAGTAGCGAGTGCCTTGAAATTATTATTTACAAAAATCAATGGAGGTCGAAATCTGACGGGGAACTTTCCCTTCCCCAAAAACTCCCTATCGCTGGCTGCGATAACGCCCGATAAGTTCAGCTTGACCATGGAATGGGCTTTATCCCCCTCTGTTTAACCCGAACTGTGGTTAAATAAATACTTCGCCGAAAAAGGTTTCAGCGAAGTACCACAATAGTCAGTGACCAGTTATCAGTTATCAGTACCTTTACTATAACACCCTTTTTCGATCACTGCAAACTTTTTTCAAATTTTAGGCCAAGAATTTTGGACCCAAACCGACTTTCGGCGCGTACACCGCCCGATCGCCCAATTCTTCTTCGATGCGTAATAAGCGATTATACTTAGCCACCCGTTCACTGCGACTGAGAGAACCAGTTTTAATCTGTCCAGCATTAGTAGCCACCGCCAGATCCGCGATCGTGGTGTCTTCCGTTTCTCCGGAACGATGACTGATGACAGAACGATAACCGTGACGGGTAGCCAGGGCGATCGTTTGTAGGGTTTCCGTCAAAGAACCGATCTGATTGAGTTTAATCAGGATTGAGTTAGCAATACCCAGATCGATCGCTCTTTGCAGACGGATGGGATTAGTCACCATCAAATCATCGCCCACCAACTGAATCCGCGCCCCCAGTTTATCGGTCAATAATTTCCAGTTATCCCAATCTTCCTCGTGTAAACCGTCTTCAATAGAAATAATCGGGTAGCGATCGACTAAACTAGCCAAAAAATCCACCATTTCGGCGGGAGAATGGGAAGAACCATCGTAGATGTATTGACCATCCCGATAGAATTCACTGGCGGCCACATCCATAGCCAAAGCCACCTGCGACCCCGGTTTATAACCAGCACGTTCGATCGATTCGATTAAAATATCCAAAGCTTCCTGATTTGAACCCAAATTCGGAGCATAACCGCCCTCATCGCCCACACCGGTCAGTAATTTGCGTTCGTGCAAGGCCTTACCCAAAGCGGCGAATACTTCCGCCCCCCAACGCAAACCTTCCTTAAAAGAATCGGCCCCGATGGGGAAGATCATAAACTCCTGAAAATCGACGTTATTATCGGCGTGAGAACCACCATTGATCACGTTCATCATCGGCACGGGTAGCACATTGGCCATCGGGCCACCGAGATAACGATAGAGAGGCAATCCCAGATCCGCCGCCGCTGCTTTGGCCGTAGCCAGAGAGACGGCTAGGATAGCATTAGCCCCTAATTCTCGTTTATTGGCCGTGCCATCGCGATCAATCATAGCTAAATCGATACTAGCTTGGTCGAAAGCATTCATCCCCTCCAAAACCGGGACGATTTTTTCGTGGACATTGCGAACCGCTTTCAGGACTCCCTTACCACCGTAACGCTGGGGATCATCATCGCGCAATTCGTGGGCTTCAAAACTGCCCGTAGAAGCGCCACTGGGAACCTGGGCCAAACCGAGCGCCCCCGATTCTAACAGCACTTCGGCTTCGATAGTGGGACGGCCGCGGGAATCTAGAATCTCCCTAGCTGCGATCGCTTCGATGGGAACTTCGATTTTATCTAACATAACTTATCGTCTCCAACTCAATTTACGCGGTAATTTCGGCTGATTACTAATTGCCTAAAGGGAAATCCACGTTGACAATCTGCTTTTGATCATCAAAAACGAGGATTAAAGTATCCGTCAGTTTTTCAAATTGAATCGTCACCAACACCAAATCCACGCCGTCCGTATCCGAACCTTTTCTGACCTGAGTTCCCACAACCCGACGCACGGGGCCGGTACGCTTAAGTAAATTTTCCCAAGCGCCTTGCACTCTGGTGGGGAAAACCTCAGCTTTGAGAAAAGGGTGTAGATAGCCTCTGGCCAGGCCGTAGTCTTTATTGACCAAAGCCTTGACAAAAGCATCGCCAATCTCAGAAATACTGCGAAATTCGGGAAAATTGGCGGCGACTACCTGACCTGACTGGTTAAAGGTAATTACCACATCTTCAGTGAGTTTCTCAAATTCAACGGTGACAATCACCAAATTGGCATTGATAGCATCGAGTAGCTTGCTTTTGACAATGCGCTTAAACGGTCCAGTATTGTCAGTGACTTGGCTTTCCCAGACCTTTTGCAGTTTTTCGGCAGTCCAGAGGGGTTTTAGTTGGGGTGACAAAGCTGCAATAACTTTACCGTATTGTTTAGTTCCCAACCATTCTACTAACTGCCGAGCTTGCTTTTCTTCTCGGACGGGATCACCAATAGCGATCGCAGTCGGTTCTAGGTTCGCCTGTACCGGTGAAACGCTGAACGCGGTCCAAGGCAGGGAAAAACCAATTAAACACAAAGAGAGAATCGATACCCGTTTCGCTAATGAAAGCCGCATCATTTCAGCTATTGCTCCGCAAATAAATAACGTTTTTCGACTTGACGATTGAATTGATGCCATTGTTCATTAGTTAAAGCATTCAAGATCGCTCGATCGGGTAATATCTCTCCCCTTGTTATACTGGTTTAACGATTAAGACTACCGCCGAACGCGCTTGCACCCGATAGGTTTCCGATTCAATGGCGGCGGCGGCATCTAAATCACAGGCTGCCTCGGACAATTGCCCAGCAGTATCGATGACGCGATGCCATTTTTCCTCTGGGAATAGGGGGGGTAACTGGAAGTCGAGAGATTCCCAGTAAGCGTTGAGCATAATGTGTAAATACTCGTTCACCTTGGGATGACGCAGGGAAAAAGCTAAACTGCGGGAATCTTCCGACCAATCGGGTTTACTCAACTGTACGCCATGCCAACTGAGATGGGGTTCAAGACTGGTATAGGTGACTTCTAGCAATTTTTCCTGACGGAAAAGAGCTAATTTTTTATTAAAATCGATCAGTCTCCTTACGAAACACCAAAGATCGAACTCTTGCTCTACCGCACTCCAATCGAACCAACTTAACTGGTTATCCTGACAATAGGCGTTATTGTTGCCCTTTTGGGTGCGTCGCACTTCGTCCCCCATCAACAGCATAGGTGTTCCTTGGGAAATGAACAGGATCGTTAAGAGATTTTTTATTTGTTGCAGTCGCAGGGTTTTAATCGCCTCATTATTGGTTTCCCCTTCTATTCCACAATTCCAGCTAAAATTATCGTTGCAACCGTCCCGATTCTTCTCGCCGTTAGCCTCGTTGTGTTTCTCGTCGTAGGAAACTAGATCGTTAAGGGTAAAGCCATCGTGACAGGTAACAAAATTTATACTTCTCTTGACATTGTTGTCAGGTCTGTGGTATATGTCGGGGCTTCCTAAAATCCGCGCCGCTAATTTGCTGACTATGCCGGTATCTCCCCGGACAAAAGCGCGCACATCATCGCGAAAAGGACCATTCCACTCGGAAAACCAATCGGCAAATTCGACAAATTGACCGACACTATACAATCCTGCCGCGTCCCAAGCTTCGGCGATTAATTTTGTCCCGGCTAAGACTGGATCCGATTCGATCGCCCAGATCATGTTATAACCTTTTTGCAGGATCGGTTCCCCGTCCACATTGCGCGATAATACGGCCGCCAGGTCAAAGCGAAAACCATCCACGTGCATTTCTGACACCCAATAGCGCAAACAATCGAGAATCATTTTGCCGACAATGGGATGACTACCCTTGAGGGTGTTACCACAGCCGGTATAGTTGCTATAGAGGCTTTTATCGACCGCATCGAGGATATAGTAGGTGCGATTATCGATACCTTTCAAGGAAAGAGTCGGCCCGGTTTCGTCCCCCTCGGCGGTATGATTGAAAACCACATCGAGAATCACTTCGATCCCCGCTTTGTGTAACGCTTTCACCAGATCCCGAAATTCATTCAAAGGACCCAGGGGTGAGCGATCGCTACTGTAGCCAGCATGGGGCGCAAAAAAGCCGATCGTGCTATAACCCCAATAGTTAGTTAACCCCGGCATAGCGGCAGCGGGATCAAAGTAATGAATCGGTAACAATTCCACGGCAGTAATGCCTAAGTTTTTTAAATAGGGTATTTTTTCGATTAATCCCGCAAAAGTACCTCTTTTTTCCTCGCTAACGCCAGAATTCGGGTTGCGAGTAAAACCACCGACGTGCATTTCGTAGATAAAACTGGCAGAGTAGGGAGTGCGTAGCGGTTTGTCATCTTCCCAATCATAGCGGCCCGTATCCACTACCAGACCCCGCAAAGCTCGATGACAATTATCGCCTTTTTCGCTGGCAGCTTGCCGATCATAAATTTCCGCACCGACAATCGCTTTCGCATAGGGATCGAGAACTACTTTATCAGGATCGAAGCGATGACCCTGGGCCGGATTATCCGGACCATAGACTCGATAAGCATACACTTGACCGACTCCAATGCCGTGAACGAAAATATGCCAATAGAAAAAGGTGCGGTTTGTTTGCGGGGTGAGGAGAATAGTCTGGCTAGGTACGGGAGAATTAGCATCATCAAATAATAATAATTCGATCGCAGTGGCATATTTAGAAAATAGTGAGAAGTTGACACCATCGGCCAAGACAGTCGCACCGACGGGATGGCTTTTACCGTGATCGGTTTCTAAGGTCATTGTCAAGAGATGAGAAGTGATTAGGAGTAGTATAAGATTATTCGGCGTTGTTGAATCAAGCTATGAATCCCAAATGTGTGTCCTATCCAAAAGTTAGTTTTGGTCTAGGTTGTGAAAATCTCACCCAAGAAGCTCAGAATTCAAATCAGCAAATCCAGATTTTCTTGGAGATGGCGTGATTAATTTCTAAGACCTTGCCCTATTCAATAAAGCTCTCAATTTTCCGAGCAATCAAGAAAAAAATATAGGAGTTTTAAATGACCTTTCCCGAATATTCTAGGCTTGATTAAGCCAATTAATTAAGTCAGCTTGACTCTTAAAGTCTAGTAATGCTTCTCCTAAGTCTTCTAATTGTTCTACGGTTAGTTTTTGGATAGTTTCGGTAATATGCGGGGGAAGTTCACCAAAACGTCGGTTAAGTAAGCGTAGCACTAGATTGGCTTCTCCTTGTTGAAGTCCGATAGCTTCTTCTTGTTGAATAGCTTTTTCTCTATCTTGTTCGTATAAAGGGGCTAAACGCATAATAAATTTACTCTCTTCCTGGGTTCTTTTGGGTAAGGCTTGCAAGTTCCTACTCAAATTGTATAATAATTTTAAGGCAGCTGATTTGAAAGGATGACTAGAAGATAATGCCTCTAATTCATCAATCGCTCTGCTTCTGGTTCCTCCTCTACCTAATAATCTTAACCAAAGGGTTTCAGGGGTTTCAGGTAATTGATGCAGGACAATAATGGCTGTGGTTAATGCTGGAGGTAAAAAATAAATTCCTTCTCCCCAATCTGGATGATTGAGAGCGGAAAAAGCAGTTATAATTCTTTGACTGGCCGTAGGAGTTAGTATCCATAGTCTAGGGATATTTTCTGCTAATAAGGGTTGTTGATTGCGGTGAGCTTCTCTTTGTAATTGTTCCCGCACAGTCAACAGTTTAGATAAACAAGCGAGAATTCCCTCAATCGTGACCGGATTGCGATAGGGTTCCAATAAACAAGGGGTTTGAGCTAATTTGCCCAATAAACCTAATTCGGGCGGTATTTTGGGGGAAGTCGGTCGAAAATACACATCGATTTCTTGAGTTTTTGCCGTCACATCAAGGCTGGTTTTCACGTCACCGGAAGAAGAGAGAAAGGTTTCGAGGTAGTCTTTCACTAAATTTATCCCAAAGAAAGCGAGTCAAGACCTAAGTTATTAAATCAATGATGATGATTATTTTATCATCTTCAAAGCCTATTTATTAGTTCAGCCAATTAATTAAGTCAGCTTGAGTCTCAAAGTCTATTAATGCTTCTCCTAAGTCTTCTAATTTTTCTACTGAGAGTTTTTGAATAGTTTCGGTGATATGCGGGGTCAGTGGACCAAAACGTCGCTTTAGTTGACGTAGCACTAACTTGGATGCTTCTTTTTGAAGTCCGATAGCTTCTCCTTGTTGAATCCCTTCGATTCTACCTTTTTGAAGTCCGATAGCTTCTCCTTGTTGAATAGCTT
This sequence comes from Microcystis sp. M083S1, assembly GCF_020246405.1. Classification (NCBI taxonomy): domain Bacteria; kingdom Bacillati; phylum Cyanobacteriota; class Cyanophyceae; order Chroococcales; family Microcystaceae; genus Microcystis; species Microcystis sp. M083S1. The sequence continues at coordinate 1,034 of NZ_JADBTB010000147.1, read as the reverse complement.
TTTCTCTATCTTGTTCGTATAAAGGGGCTAAACGCATGATAAATTTTCTCTCCTCCTGGGTTCTTTTGGGTAAGGCTTGCAAGTTCCTACTCAAATTGTATAATAATTTCAAGGAAGCTGATTTAAAGGGATGACTAGAAGACAAGGCCTCTAATTCATCAATCGCTCTGCTTCTGGTTCCTCCTCTGCCTAATAATCTTAACCAAAGGGTTTCAGGGGTTTCAGGTAATTGATGCAGGACAATAAGGGATGTGGTTAATGCTGGAGGTAAAAAATAAATTCCTTCTCCCCAATCTGGATGATTGAGAGCGGAAAAAGCAGTTATAATTCTTTGACTGGCCGTAGGATTTAGTATCCATAGTCTAGGGATATTTTCTGCTAATAAGGGTTGTTGATGACGGTGAGCTTCTCTTTGTAATTGTTCCCGCACAGTCAACAGTTTAGATAAACAAGCGAGAATTCCCTCAATCATGACAGGATTGCGATAGGGTTCCAATAGACAAGGGGTTTGAGCTAATTTGCCCAATAGGCCTAATTCGGGCGGTATTTTGGGAGAAGTCGGTCGAAAATACACATCGATTTCTTGAGTTTCTGCCGTCACATCAAGGCTAGTTTTCACGTCACCGGAAGAAGCAAGAAAAGTTTCGAGGTAATCTTTACTAAATTTGTCCCAAAGAAAGCGAGTCAAGGCTGAAGTGATTCAATCGATGATCAGGGTTATTTTATCATCTTCAAAGCCTGATTAGAAAAATTAGCAGCATTGCAGCTTTAGTTACAGATTTTTCCTAGTTTTTGCGCTAAAACTGAAAGGTTAATCAGCAAAAAACGCGCTCGACGAATGAAACCGCAAATCATCGTCTGTGGATTAGGTCGCACCGGTTATAAAATCTTTTGTGGTTCTTCCGAACTTACCATGTAAAATCAACTAGCAAAATGCCAATTTAATAAACATCTAAGACTAAAGTTTTTAAAGTTTCTAAATCCATAGCCTCTCCTTTTAATCACCTTCAGTTTATTATTAATTCCTTCAACTG
>NZ_JADBTB010000146.1:0-15307 GCF_020246405.1 Microcystis sp. M083S1 | reverse complement strand
TTTTAATCCATTTATCTAGTTCCTCGATATCTTTTTTGATTTTCTGAGCCTTGTCCATAATTAAAGTTATTAAAACATTGACTTAGATTATAGCATTTTTTTCAGAAATTGGTTTCCACGTCTCAAATGTAAATGCTATAGAAGAGGCATTGTTATCAATGGCCAACTAAAATCCTGCCAATCCACCGAAAAAGAAACCACAAAAGTAGGCCAAATTGCCTCTAAAAATACCATCAATGCCCCTTCAATCAATCTTGAGGGGGTTTATTTTTGGCATCTATTAATACTTCTAAAAATAAAAATTGTCAAACTTATTAATGATGTCTTGAATTTGCTGCGCTGTGATGTCTGTTTGGTCAGATTTGGCATAGATGAGGAGCATCAAAACACAACTATTGTCTTTAAGTTGATAGATAGCACGATAGCCGCTACTTTTGCTCTTTTGAATATCGCTGTTTTTGAGGCGAACTTTAAAGACAGTGTAGCCTATTCCTGGTATTTTATCGCCGATGAATTTGCCTATCTGAAGGTCATCAATTAGGGGTTGTATATCAGTACGAATGCTCCGATAGCGTTTGGCGAGGATGCGAAGTCGATCCTTGAATTGATCGGAGAAAAGAAGCTTAATGGGGGGAATTTTTTCAGTCATCTATGCCATCCCACAGTTCAGAGATGGGATGTACTTTGCCCTCTTTAGCTTGCTGAAGAGAAATACGAAGACTGGTGAGGATGAGTTCTTTTGGTTCGTCGTCGGGATCCGTGGGTGGAGTGAGGATATTACGCGATACTAGCAATTGGTAGAAATCATCGAGTGCCATTCCCGTTAGTTCGGCTGCTTGTTCAAATTGAAGGCGTTGCTGCTGATAGAGCATGATAGCGATTTCCGTGAGCATTTGAGCTTCAGTCATTTGGACTGTTTGCAGAAGTTCAGTAGGAAGGGTGAGGCTCATAGAGGTTTCATTAAGTGGTGGTAACTTCATTGTATCGCCATTAAAAAGTAAACGACACAAGTAGGCTAAATTGCCTCTAAAAATACCATAAATACCCCTTCAATCAATCTTGAGGGGGGTATTTTTTTGCATTCCTCCCTCAAAAAATTCTCAGTGACACTAGAAAAAGGCGACAAACTCTGCTGGAGTAATAATTGGAATCCCTTGATAAGTATTGAGAATTAAAAGATCGTTATCGCCTGTTATCATGTATTGTGCCATTCCAGACACGGCTAATTCTAAGAATTTATTATCATCTAAATCGGAACAAACTCTCGTTTCATGCAATATATCAACAAATAAGCTCCTATTTTTAAGAGACGACAAGAAATCTAACCTATCATCTTTTTCTAAATATTTGTCAAATTTCTTTTTACTTATTCTCGTTGCCAATTCTTGATAAGTTGCCTCGCTCTGGAGAATAGTAAATTGACTGACTGCTATATTGATTACTTTTTTGGGTGTTCCTAGGGGATTGAGTAAAGCACTAATAAAAACATCGGTATCTATAACAACTCGATTAGGATTCATCTACTAATAGTTCTGTTAGTTTATCTTCTGTCAAACCTTTAGCTTGAGCCTTTTTACCGACTTTATCCATAATTGAGATAAGACTTTCTGAATTTTCCTCAATCGTCAGATTAACTTCTTGTTCAGGAGAAAGACCTAACTGAGCGATTAGTGTAGGAATCTCCGATACCTTAATATTTTTGAGAACTTGTTTCATGGCTTAACTAGGTAACTAGGTGTATCTTCAACTTTCATTGTACTCTATTTAATCACATTTAACAGTGTTCCTCAAATCGTCCTCGACCTCTTCGCCACAACTTCAACCCTCAAGCAGCAACTAAAGCAATCCAAACCAACAGAAAAAGAAACCACAAAAGTCGGCTAAATTGCTTCTAAAAATACCATAAATGCCCCTTCAATCAATCTTGAGGGGGTTGATTTTTTTACTTTCGCTTATTAAACAACTATTCAGCCTCTGTTTCCCTTTCTAACACTTCTTGTAGTTGTGGCACTAAAGTCGGTAAATCTTCTTGAATTGTTGCCCAAACTCTACTTAAATTAACTTGAAAATATTCGTGAGTTGCAACATTTCTCATTCCTGCCATCAAACGCCAAGGAATAAGAGGATAGCGAGACTGAATTTCCTTTGGTACATTTCTAGTTGCTTCTCCAATAATTATAAAATTATAGAGAACCGCTTTGACATTTGTTTGATTCTTAGCAAATTCCTCAAACGTCATTCCCTTTGTACGTTGTTCAATTTCAGTGATAGATTCTAAAATGTCTTGAAGGAGAATTCTCCAATCTCTAGAAGGCATTGATAACATCCTCCAACACAGGTTCTCGTAAATGTTCCCTTAAGGTATCCTGAGTTCCTAAATCCACAGAACATCCCAGAATATCTTCTAAATAATACTGTACTTGCAGAAGTTGAAAAAAACCACCTTCTTGATTAAATTCAACTAAAAAATCCACGTCACTATCACTATGAGCTTCATCCCTTGCCACTGAACCAAATAAAGACAAAGATTTTACACCCAGTGTTTGTAACTGTTTTCGGTGTGCCTCTAGAATTGCCAATACCTCATCTCGTTTCATCTGGTGTGTCCTTGAACCTGCCATCAATATTATAGCTTTGTAGCTGCAGCCCTCAAGCACCAACTAAAACCCTCTAAATCCACTGAAAAAGAAACCACAAAAGTCGGCTAAATTGCCTCTAAAAATACCATCAATGCCCCTTCAATCAATCTTGAGGGGGTTTATTTTTTTGCCCGTGTTTCCACATATTCTCGCAGGGCGCGATTAATACTGGTCTGATACCCCTCCTCTTGTGTGGCCTGGGTTTTGAACCAGTCTATCAGGTCAGCATCAAGGCTTAGGGTGATCTGCTGTTTAAGCGGACTATAAAATACACCACGCTGCGCCTTGCTCCAATCTCCCGTGGCCTCCGGGATCAGCTCTGTGCGGATAGGCTCTTGTGACGCAGCTAGAGCGTCAATTTCAGCCTGTATCTCTGGCGGTACTGGATTAGAATCTCCCTTCTTCATAATTAGCAGCCCCAATCAAAATAAAGGGCGACCAAAAGAAAGGATGGCTTTTAATTTGACTAAGTTTGGCCTGTCGCATGGCTTCACTTTTACTCATGCCATTCTTGAGATTCTGATAAAATTGGGTCATAATTTCCGCACTGGTATTATCTTCAGCATTCCAAAGACTGGCTATTACTGATTTAGCGCCGGCTCTTTCTAGGACGTAAGCAAGTCCTGAAATTTCCTGGCCGTCTGCGTTGGCTTCCTTGGCGGTTTGACAGGCACTCAGGGTGATTAATTCGGTATTTTTTAAGCCTAATAATGCAGCATCAGCGATGTTATATTGTTGATTATTTGCGAAAAGAATAGTATTAGCTTGCATACCCAAATTAGGACAGCCAGCGAGGTCAAAACAGCCGTGAGTTCCTAAGTGTAAAATCGAGAAGCGAAAGGCTTGTTTTTTGAATATATCTAGAGTTGCATTTGTACCGAGATATTTTTCACTTCCCGGAAAGATTTTGCTGATAGTTTCTGCTTCTATTTCTGTGCCTTTAAGTTCTTCTTGGGTGGGTTTAGGGTTAGCAAATGCTAGACCTTGTAAGGGTTTTCTTTCGGTCGCGGGAGGGGTAGATGTGGAGATGCGAGTTAAATAATAAATTGGATATTTTTCTAGGAGAACTTGGTCATTTTTCTTATCGTAGAGGGTTTCAAAGGGAATATAGCGCAGTTGTCCGGTGGCGATAATAGCGATATTTTTCGGGGAACTGGTGGCGATTTGGGACTCAATGGGACGGATCAGAATCTCGTATAATTTACTACCGGTAACGAGGTAGTCGGCATTTTTATAGTCGGCTAATTGGGTACGGTATTCGCTGACGAGTTTATTCAATTCATCGCGTTTTGCATCGCTTTGGATAACGATTAATTTTTCTCTAGTAACGAGAAATAGGGCGACTTCATCGCGGAGGGGAACGGGTTGAATAACGAGAGTATCAGGAGCGATATTTTTCTGGAGTTGGGCGATGTCGGTGGGTTTACTTTCAAAAAGTTCAGCAATTTCAGGATATTTATCTCCGATAGTTTCCGCATTTTTATACACTTTTTCCTCGAATTGTCGGATCTGTTGTGCCAGTTCTTCCGAGTATTTATCCTGTAGTTGTCGGCGCATTCCTTCGAGTTGTTGATTGTCGGCGTTCCAGTTATCAAGTGCTTTTTGTGCATCGGTATCGGCAACTTTGGCATTAATCAGGCGATTGTAATCGGCGAGATCGGCGGTAGTGGCGAGGTTAAGCCATTGAAAGGCTTTTTCTGGTTGATTTTGTTGGATGAGGATTGTGGCGAGGGTGATGACGGTTTTCTCGTTAGAGGCTAAAAACGATTTTCGATTTTGACCTGCAATATTTTCCCTCGAAATATCTCCCCGTATCTTGAGGATAATGTTGAGGGACTCTTCCAAATTCTTGATCGCTTCTGCGGGTTGATTTATCTTTTGATAAGCAACTCCTAAATTATTTAAAGAATTAGCTTCCCCTTGTAGATCGCCGATTTTCCTCGCTATGGCTCGATTCTCTTGATGGTAATTGATCGCTTTCTGATATTGTCCGAGGGAAAGATAAGCACTTCCTAAATTGCCTAAAGAATCGGCTTCCCCTTTTAGATCGCCTATTTTCTTCGCAATGTCTAAAGTCTGTTTAAGGTAATCGATCGCTTTTTCGTACTCTCCGAGGAAGTAGTGAGCAACTCCTAAATTGTTTAAAAAAGACCCTTCCTCTTGCCGAAGGCCTATGTCCCTCGTGATGACTAAAGACTTTTCGTAGAGATCGATCGCTTTTTGATACTCTCCACGCGATTGGTAAGCGTTTCCTAAATTGCCTAAAGATCTGGCTTTACTTCCTTGATCGCCGATTTTCTCAGCGATTTCTAAAGACTGCTGGTGGTAATCGATCGCTTTTTGGTATTGTCCGAGGGATTGGTAAACGTTTCCTAAATTGCCTAAAGAATCGGCTTGCACTTTTAGATCGCCGATTTTCTCAGCGATTTCTAAAGACTGCTGGTGGTAATTGATAGCTTTTTGGTACTGTCCTAGTAAGCGGTAATCAACTCCTAAATTGTTTAAAGCCTTGGCTTCCCCAGAACGATCATCTAACTCCCTCGTGATGGCTAAAGACTGCTGGTGGTAATTGATCGCTGTTTGATACTCTCCACGCGATTGGTAAGCGTTTCCTAAATTGTTTAAAGAGGCCGCTTCCCCCTGTCGATCTTTAATCTCCCTCCTGATGTCTAAAGACTGCTGATGGTAATCGATCGCTGTTTGATACTCTCCACGCGATTGGTAAGCGTTTCCTAAATTGTTTAAAGAATTGGCTTCTCCTTGGCGATTAACTATCTCCCTGTTAATGACTAAAGACTTTTCGTGGAGATCGATCGCTTTTTGATATTGTCCGAGGGAAAGATAAGCACTTCCTAAATTGTCTAAAGAAGCCGCTTCTCCTTGGCGATTTTTGATTTCTTGATAAATTTGTAAGGCTTTTTCCCACGATTGCAAGGCTTCTCGAAACTGACTTATTTCATATTGTTGAGCGCCTTGCTCGAAAAGCTTATCCGCTTCTTTTCGCTGTTTTTCTGCTTCCATTAATACTAAAAGTTTTTCAGCACTTTTTTCTAAATCAGCATCCTTAATTTCTTTTGCGATTATTAAAGTCTGCTGAAAAAATTCTATGCTCTCCTTAAATTCTCCTAACTCATAGTAAGCCCCACCGAGATATAAAAAGGCGAGGGCTTCTACACGACGTTCTTTTGACTCTTGTGCTATTTTAACCGCATTTTCTAAAACAGAAATAGCTTGACGGTATTGACCGTCGTTAACATAGGCATTGCCTAAATTAGCGGTAGATTTAGCTTCCCCTGAAAGATCTTTAATTTGCCGGTAGGCTATCACCGCCTGTTGACAGGATTGAATCGCCAATTTTACTTGATTATTATCAAGATTCTGGCGACATAATTGCAAAAGTTGATCCGCTTCTGCTTTCCTCGCATCCGTATTTTGCGCTATTACCGCAGGGACGAGAGAGGAGAGTTTCCCGTTAACAACTGGTAGGGTGACGGTAGCCACTAGGGAAAGAGTAAGTAATGCGTAAAATTTGGGATTCATAGTTATTTCCGCTATCAGTTATTAGTTAATACACCTCATCATGAGTTCCAATGTTAATCAAAACTATCCTATCTGTTTGAGTTTTTTCGTCTCGTTCCAAATAGAAAATGATGCGGCAATCATAACTACAGGAACAAGCTCTCAATTCCTGATATTCTCCCCTGACTCGATTAAGTAGTCATGCAAAATAAATTTCCTAGTGAAGACAGGCAAGAGGCAATAGGCAAGAGGCAAAAGCTTTATCGAAATGTGTAATTAATTTTGCTTAGGTACTTAACATTTCTTGCTGTTCCCTGGGTAAGCGTAGGCTGCTGCCAAAGAAGCCATGTCAGGAGGCGACTCAGAATAAGCCAGAAAATTTTGCGGTCGGGAAAGTGCGCTTTCTAGCAACCCCTCATCTCGAATACCCTCTAATCCACCATGCTCGGCTATTTGGCGGTGATGAATCGCGAGAGCTACCCCATCAGCTATCCAGATTAGCTGGTTCATGAGCCTAAGTTGCCAGCTTTCTCAAAACATTCCAGTCTTCGCGCATCACTTCCTCCGCCACTTCCATTTGCTGGACGAATTCGGGGTCGTAGGGTGTAAGCTCAAAGCCATTCGGCGTTTCCAAGACGTAGAGCATATCGCCTTTACTAAGGCGCAGCTTCTCCACCAACTCTTTCGGGAAAATCACCCCCATAGAGTTCCCTACCGTTGTGACTTTTAACTTAATCATCGTTTTTTGACTGAGTAAATATGTCAATTATAGCACCTCCCATATTTCCTGAATTTCTCACATCACTTAACAATTTAGTATTAACTTTCCGAACCATTGTCTAATCTCTTGTTTTTCACTCTCTTCCAACGGAAAATCAATATTTTTGAATTGTTCGGCCGTTCTCTGTTTGACTGCTAAAATCTCAATCCCTACAATCCTATCCGTCTCATCGTAATCATAGACAATCCCCGGCGCTAGTTCCTCAGAATCAATAACCTTTCCCTCAAAACGACGAATATAAGCGGCATTAGCGGCTCGATCATAGTCTATTTTCATATAGCAACCGCCAAGGCAATAAAGATTATAATTACTATATGGTGACATCTTTAACCCCAGCCCAACTAGACAACCTTAACCGCTTTCAAAAACGCCTTCCCCGTCATGCTACCCCAATTCGGATCTATAATCTTCCCAACGGTGGCAAAGCATTTCAATCGGACGTTCCCGCCAAAAATATTTCCGGTTCCTATGCAACCTACGAAAAACAAATTGATGCGGACGGAATCACTCTCTTTTACACCAAAACAACCTACGCCCCCAACGGTTCTATTGTTCACATCAAACAAAAATACCCATGAAAACTAGACAAGAATACCTCAACGCCCTAGTCAACTTTGACCAACCCCTATCAACTATCCTCCCTATCCTAAAAACCTTTCCTTGGGACAGTAGCGAAGCAATTATCACCCTAAAAAAAGAGCATCTGATCGATATTCTCGATCGCTATCTCAATAACGCTCTATCTGCCACCGACCTAGAAAACTGGGCCGATGCCATCGAATGCAGAGAAGATATCGCCTATAAAACAGATGAGGAAAATCTCATCAATGACATCATTTTTTACCTCGCTAATCCGACCCTAAATGAGCCACTAGCACCAAAAATAATCGAACAATACATCAGCCAACTTTCCCATTTAAAGTCTTCTTTAATTGCCTAAAAAATAGACCTCTTTTTTGTGAATTTTAATGCGGGTTTACTTGAATCTCAATTTTGTCCGAGGGGTTGAATTTAATTTCCTCAACAACGTAGGAACTCTTACTCGCCACCCCTTCGATCCCTCTTATTTCTAGAGGATCTAGCGAGGTTAAAGTTACTTCTGCTTTTCCTTCATTAACATCAATAATTTTAAAGTTCTGTAAAGGTTCCTGCCAGCGTTTTCTATTCTCTTTTGGATTGCTTGATTTCTCTTCCCCACGAATAACAAGCGTTCCGCTTTTGATAATAACCTTCCCTTGAAACTCTATCTGTTTGATCTCTTTCATTGCCACTTCTTTTGTTTTTGATTCTCTCCCTAAAGCGATCGTTTTTGCTTGGGAATCGAACTTGATTAATCTCCCAGATAGAGAAGTGCCATTTTTTAAAGATACTTTCGTATCATCCGGCATGAATACGGGGATTTTCTTGACGGGAGATAGATCGCCGGTGGCTGGTAGATGATAGCCAGCAAGAGAGGCGATAAAAACTAGGCTAGTTGCGGTTATTATTGGGTAGAGTTTTTTCATCTTTACCTTGCCTGAATGATCGGGATTGGGTTGGTTCTGTTTTCAATCTTGGATGCGGTGGGTTAGGAGTAACAGTAACCCAACCTAGGGTTTTTTCTAGAGGGTTTTTTCCATATTTTAGCGTCGGGATTGTCAAAGGGGAAGCGTTTTATCTTCTCTTTATGTTAAAACTTATGAAGGTACTCCTTTATGCGGTAAGCGATAGAAATATGACTCTACAAGAGCTAATGCGGTGGGCGGAAAAATTATCCGCAATCGAGAAACGGCAACTGATCGAAAAAATTACCGCAGAAATGGCATCGGAATCGGCAGAAGTTAATCAACCCCGTCCCTCTTTATGGGGTATATGCGCCGATTTAGGACAGGCTCCCTCGGCTGAAGATATCGATAAAACCCGACGAGAAGCGTGGGGAGATTTTACGGCAGAGGATCTTTAAGTGTTAAAAGCAGTTTTAGATACTCATGCAGTTATCTGGTATCTTTACGCAGATCAACGATTATCCAATTTGGCTCGACAAACCATCGAACAAATTGGCAATAGTGGAGATACGGTTGCGGTTTCCTCGATTACTCTGGCTGAAATTGTCTATCTTGGTGAAAAAGGCCGGATTTCCGCTCAAACAATAGAGCGATTGTTAATGGAACTGGACAGGGAAAATTCTATTTTGATAGAAATCCCGCTCGCTCGCAATATTGTGGTTACTATGGGAGGAATCGAGCGCTCGGATGTTCCCGATTTACCCGATCGAATTATTGCGGCAACCGCCCTATATTTAAACGTTCCCTTAATTAGCCGAGATCGAAAAATTCAATTATCAACGGTTAATACGATCTGGTAGCAACGAACTAATCAAATTTCTATTCCCCGAATATAATTGGATGCGGTGGGTTAGGAGTAACAGTAACCCAACCTGCGGTTTTTGTCAATATATTTTTACTTTCCGAAACCTTTGTTCGGGCGGTTTTGTTTGGCAATACGGAGGGCTTTTCCGGTTTTGCCATCCTGTAGTGCGATCCGCATCGATCGCTTTTTCTGGTAGGATTGAATATCCGCCGCTAACGGATGATCGTTATCGATCCGTAGATGGGTTAAAGAACAGACAAGAATCGTTTGTTTTCCCGATTCGTTTTTTAGGGAACAAATAATTCCCCCCTCGTCTCCCGTGTAGAAAATTTTATCGATCGAAAACTGGTGATCGGGTTTGTATCGCTCGCCTTTTGTTTCAGCTATTTTTAACGTTTCGGGAGTTGCACGCACAGGGATTGGTAAACTCGCTTCCATTTTCTCAATTAAAAAACGAACTTGTCGGGGATCGTCGATGGACATGGTTATTCTCCTTGATAAAATACAAAGAACTGGCGATAGAACCCGATCGATCGAGTAGGATAGCGATCGAAAACGCCAATCAGGGACATTTTGCCGTGAGCGCTCCGAATTCTCCCCCTCCCGGAACACAGATACTAGGAACCTTCGCCAGTCTTCTCGGTTTGCTGGGGATTTTTCTCTATTTTACGGGATGGATTTATCGGTGGGCCTATTTCGGCTGGTTTAGCCTTGAGATTAACCGTCTGGACTTGCCCTTGCGTTCCTTCCTTTTCGTGCCGATACAGGTCTTCTGCGGCGATTTCGGGGCGTTGCTGCGAACTTTACTGGCACTGGTTGCCGTTGCCTTCGCGATTCAATTCACCCTCTGGATTTTGTCTCCCCTGCCATCCTATGCAATTGTCAGTCAATCTAAACGGAAATTTCATCAAAAATTTCACCCCCTAGGTTTATTAGTCCGGGGAATTCCCGAAGCTCTCCGAAAAGATTTGATCGCTGTTATTTGGCTATTAATTATTCTTTTTTGGTTAGCCCGAATTCAGGGATCGATCGATGCCCGTCGCGATGCAGTTAATGATAGTTCTACCTTACCAGTTATCACTTTAGTTTTACCGGAAAAACAGATAGCGATCGGTCGGAATCCAGAGGATGTTTTTACCGATCCTTCTCTCAAAGGTTATCGAATTATCGGTGAGACCAAATTACTCGAAGAGCTGCGGGGAAAAGAAACGAATGATAGCAAAGTTAATCCCCCGCGAGTTTGGCGGTTATTAATCCAAAATAACAATTGGACTTATGTTTTTCGCGGGTTATCCCCTCAGTCGGCAGAAAATGAACGTCCGGCGATTCTAGCCATTCGCGAGGATAAGGAGGGACAATTGATGATTCTCGCGCCAGATGTCCCATAATCCCGATGAGAGTCAATCGGGGAAATGATCAAATTATCCTTGAACATTGAAGCTTACTGCTATAATTACTTACGGACAAAGATAATAAATAAAATTTATGGGCGACTTTTTTGATAACGTGAGCCGTTACCCCCGCTATCTGATTAGCTTTAGTTTAGGGATTTTCTTCGCCTTTTTCGGCTGGTTAGCCCCTTTATTAAAAAATCCCCTCACAGCGATCGCACTTGTGGGCTTTCTGGGGGGAACTTTCGCCTTTCTTTATTTCACCCTCAAAGCCATGCTCGGATTAGCTTGATACAATGGTAAGGGTTTCGCTGTTTTTAGGGGACGAAAATTATGGCTAACGACCGTCGAGTATCTCGCGTGTCCTCGCTAATTAAGCGCGAGGTCAGCCAAATGTTATTAATGGAAATTAAAGATGATCGCGTCGGTGCTGGTATGGTTAGCGTTACCGATGTAGATCTCTCCCACGACCTACAACACGCTAGGATTTTTGTGTCTATCTACGGCAACAAAGATGCAAAGGCCGAAACTATGGCCGGTTTAAAAGCGGCCGCGGGATTCGTCCGGCGTGAACTTGGTCAACGCATCCGTCTCAGACGTACCCCCGAAGTGGTCTTCCTAGAAGATTCTTCCCTTGAACGCGGCGATCGAATGTTACACCTTCTTGATCATATTAAAAGCGATCGACCCCCAGAAGATGACGATTCCGCTATCAGTGACCAGTGAACAGTGATCAGTAGAGGATAACTAAATTTAGACAACACTGGGAACCTAAAACTTAAACCTGATAACTGATAACTGAATAGTGAGCGATCGCATTTTATCCCTAAAAGAACGTATTGGTCAGATGATAGTAGTCCGCGCTTCCGGCTATCTCTTTGACCAACAAATCCGCTATCCTGCTTGGGAACCCGTCAACGCCACCCTGAAACATTGGTTAGAAACCCTCCACCTCGGTGGGGTGATTCTCTTAGGAGGTAGCGCCGCCGAAATCGCTTTCCGTAGCCAACAATTACAAAGTTGGTCCGGCGATAATCCTCTCCTCATCGCCGCCGATATCGAGGAGGGGGTCGGCCAAAGGTTTTCCGGCGCTACTTGGTTTCCCCCCCCGATGGCTTTAGGAAAAATAGCCGAAAAAAGCTTGACAAAAGCCACAGAATATGCTAAGGAAATGGGAGCAATTACCGCTAAGGAGGCCCTAGCGATCGGGATTAACTGGATTTTAGCCCCAATTGTCGATGTGAACAATAATCCCGACAATCCCGTTATTAATATTCGTTCCTTCGCCGAAACTCCCGAAATCGTCGCTAATCTAGCTCAAGCTTTTATTTCAGGGGCCGATTCCTATCCAGTTTTGACCACGGCCAAACATTTTCCCGGCCACGGTGACACCAGCAATGACTCCCATCTCGATCTTCCCATCATCAACCACGATCATGATCGCCTAGAAGCGATCGAATTGCCGCCCTTTCAAGCAGCGATCGAGTCAGGGGTTGATAGTATTATGTCAGGCCATCTGTTAATTCCCGCTTGGGATGCCGAATTTCCCGCCACTCTTTCCTCGAAAATTCTCGGGGAAAAACTGCGCCAAAATCTCGGTTTTCAGGGTTTAATCGTCACCGATGCCCTGATTATGGGAGGAGTAACCAAAATTGCCAGCGCTGCCGCCATAGCAGTGAGGGCGGTACAGGCGGGGGCCGATATACTGTTAATGCCACCCGATCCGATCGAAGCGATCGAAGCGGTGTATAGTGCCGTGCAGGCGGGTACAATTAGCGAAGCCAGAATTAATGATTCTTGGCAACGTATTCAACGAGCAAAAGAGAAATTGGGGCAAAGACAGCCATCCTTAGAATCCTTAAGCAGTTTAGCGGCACCGCAAGCTCTAGAGATTGTCAGGGACATTTTAAAAGATTCCCAAACAGTTAGCGCTAATTTACCGATTAAAGCCACTCAAGGCCGCAATTTAATCATTATTGATGATTTACTCAACTGTGACTTTCTTGATCGCTCTTGTCCGGCGGTGACAATGCCCCGACAATGGGGTTATCAAACCCAAATAATCGACCGTAGCACCTTTAATCAGTCCCTCGTCTCCCCAGAAACGACTCTCCTACAAGTATTTATCCGTGGTAATCCTTTTCGGGGTAGTGCCGGATTAAGCGATGAAACGAAAGCTATCTATCAAGCTTTGCTGAAAACCGGACAGATTCAAGCATTGATTGTTTATGGTAGTCCCTACGTTTTCCAATGGTTTCGTCAACAAAGCGGAGACATTCCCTATCTTTTCAGCTACGGACAACAACCAAGCGCCCAAAAAATCGCCCTAGAAACTATTTTTGAGGGGACCACTAGCGGCGAAAATCAGACCGATACTTTCGTTTAAGGGCAAAAATTGCCTAGTAACCATTGGGCAATGCGATCGGAGGCACCGGCTGAACCCATTCTCTGACGACCATTAAAGGCGATTTCTTGCCACTGTGGGGGATTTTGTAATAAATATTCTAACTTGTCCGCCACCGACTCGGCACTATCGCCCAAGAGAATTGAACAGCCTAATAAACGCTGTTGCAGTGTGGCAAAATGAGCAGTAAACTGTGGTCCAGATCCCGCAATTGTGATCGCCGGTTTACCCAAACCGACGAACTGTTCCGTGGCAGTTCCCGCCATGGCGATCGCTAAATGGCAACGGCCTAAATATTCGGCGTAATCCCTTTGAGAAATAGTTATAAATACCTCTTGACAAATAAACTTATTTGTGCTATGTTCTCCCCAACCCCGGTCAATTAAAGCAGCCGTAAAAGATTCTAGGGGGAGAGAAGGAGCGATCGCCGCCAAAAATTCCAGCTTATAATCGGGAAAACGTCCGATAATGGCGGCCACAGCCTCGATAATTTGCTGCCAATTGTGGAGAGATTCGGGAAAGCGCGAACCGGGTAGCAGCAGAATATTTAGGCAATCTTGGGGAAAATCGCCCGTTATCGAGGGTAAAAGGTCATCCATCATCGGATTACCCCCATCGACAACGAGAATTGACCACTGTTGTAAAATTTTGCTAGTTAAACTATCCCGGGGAAAAACCCCCCGACAGCGAGGATGAGCCATTAACCAGCGTTCCCAGGGATAATAATAGGAACCCCAGAGGCGATCGATCATCGAGCTACTATCTAACCATCCCTGCTCATCCCGGAGATAGTATTCTGATTTAGCCGTTCCCACAAAAGCATAATCTGTCTCGCTCAACCAAGCAAGGGCAAGGGGTAAGATATCTCCCACCGCGACAATTTTTCCCCCTTCTTGGCCCCAATTTCTGACCAGACGGTATTGACGGGAGGTTAATCCTAATAATCCCTCCCGCAGATCTCGCCATAATTGTTTGGCATCCCTGGTGATAAAACCCCCAGAGGGCATTTTTTGACCTCGATCGAGAAGGGGAATCCCCAGACGAGTATAAGCATAACCGTTACCCACGAGGGGTAAAGCAGTAATACCGGGACAGTGGGGAGATGATTGCAGTCTTTTGATAATCCGGATCGCGATCTCATCTTCACCGTGGCCATTACTCAAAAATAATAATTTCACTTTTTTTCTTAACTTCTGGCTTAAAGTCCTAAACTTCGGTTGTTTTATTCCCTTCGACCCTAGACAATGCTGATGGTTAGGGAACAATCAATTTTATAAAAGCAGTTAACCAACTCCCATTTAGTCTAATCTACCGGAAGGTTTCGCCGATCGCTTATCTCTGTCTTGATGGCGACCATTTGACCAAAGGCAAGACTAAGAGATAAGAGATGAGTTTAACTGCTTCTATTTTTCTCGATCAAAAGACCAGATTGAGTCTCCCAGAGCCAAGTATGTCAGAAAGCTGCTCTGATCGCTATATTAAAATCAGTGGTTAATGGGCATCCTAGCGGAAACAAATGATTATCGACTTACCCGATCGAGAAGCTACTGTCAATTTAGGCGAAAAACTGGGGCAAACCTTGGCCTCTGGCAGTGTAATTTTATTAAAAGGCGATTTGGGAGCGGGAAAAACCACCTTAGTACAGGGAATTGGCCTAGGATTGGGCATTCAAGAGCCTATAGCTAGTCCTACCTTCACCCTCGTTAACGAGTATAGCGAAGGCCGCCTTCCTTTGTATCATTTGGATTTGTATCGTTTGCAGGATCAAGATATCGAGGCGCTGTACCTAGAAAATTATTGGCAGGGAATCGAGGTAGATTTAGGGATAGTGGCGATCGAATGGTCAGAACGTTTAACTTTTTTGCCGGAAAATTATCTAGAGATTACTTTACTCGATCGAGGTGAGCAGGGACGACGAGCGCTGCTCAATTTTGTCGGTGGGGACGAAAAAAATAGGGACCCCACAGGAATCGCTATCAGCACTTGACTCTTTAAGCAATCAAACTTTAGCGCTAACTTTCCCCATCTAAGGTTAAAACATTTTACTTTCAGGTTATCTCCGATCAAATCGGATTAAACTACTTAAGTAGGGTCTGCTGAAAAAGTTTTTCCTGGGGGTAGGGTGTGGGGTGTGGGGTGTGGGGTGTAGGGTTTTACCGATTTTCAGGTGGTCAACTACCTAATTTTCAGGGAAAAAGTACCTCAATTTTCCCCCTGATCACTC
>NZ_JADBTB010000145.1:0-3012 GCF_020246405.1 Microcystis sp. M083S1 | reverse complement strand
CGTTAAGCCAGAGGAGGTGGAAAGAGCCGTAAACTTGATTAACAATCGTCCTCGAAAATGTCTTGACTATCGTACCCCGAATGAGGTATTCTATAAAGATAGATCAGACAGTGATGCAATTCAGACTTGAATTGGCCGTTTATTCAATTCTAATGCTTCGCTAAGAGTAATTTTTAGGGTTTCTAATAACTGATCACGAGATGCTTCTTGACAGTTAACTCCCGGAATTTCTTCTATCCAACCAATCCACCAATCTCCGTCTGGCTGAATGATAGCTGTGTAGGTGTTAGTCATAGAATATCTCCTTAGCTAAAATACAAATATATATTATTATACTCGATTTAGGAAACTCTGAAACCGCTCATCTCCCCGAATCTGCTCAAAATCTTTATCCGTTTTCGCCATATCCTGATATTCGACATCAAGATTGATGGCGCGTTGTAAGTTTTCGATAGCTAATTCCACATTATTTTGTAAGCCATAACAGCAAGCTTTATTGTAGTAAGCATTAGCATAATTTGGATTAATTTTAATAGCACGATCACAAGATTCTAGTGCATCTTTATATCGTCCCATAAAAGCTAAAGCAGCTCCTCGATTACCCCAAGCTTCATGGTAATCGGATTTAATTTCTAAAGCTCGATCACAGGATGCGATCGCTTCTTCAAATCTGCCTAAATTACCTAACGCAACCCCTCGGTTGTTCCAAGCATCAGGGTAATCGGGTTTAAATTCTAAAGCTCGATCCCAGGATGCGATCGCTTGTTCAAATCTGCCTAAATTTCTTAACGCAATCCCTCGGTTGTGCCAAGCTTCATGGTAATCGGGTTTAAATTCTAAAGCTCGATCCCAGGATGCGATCGCTTCTTCAAATCTGCCTAAATTACCTAACGCAATCCCTCGGTTGTACCAAGCTTCATGCTTATCGGGTTTAATTTCTAAAGCTTGATCGTAGGATGCGATCGCTTCTTCAAATCTGCCTAAATCATCTAACGCAACCCCTCGGTTGTACCAAGCTTCATGGTAATCGGGTTTAAATTCTAAAGTTCGATCGTAGGATGCGATCGCTTCTTCAAATCTGCCTAAATTACCTAACGCAAACCCTCGGCCGTACCAAGCTTGATGGTAATCGGGTTTAATTTCTAAAGCTCGATCGTAGGATGCGATCGCTTGTTCAAATCTGCCTAAATTACCTAACGCAATCCCTCGGTTGTTCCAAGCTTCATGGTAATCCGGTTTAAATTCTAAAGCTCGATCGTAGGATGCGATCGCTTCTTGGTATTGTTCGAGATAATAAAAAGTAGTACCTTGATAAAACCAACCGTCTTTCCATTGAGGTAGCAAACTAACTAGACGGTTGAACCCTTTTAAGGCATCTCGATAGCGTTTTAATTCATATAGTTTAAGAGTAAATCCTGCTAGAGAGGGCAACATTTCCTCTGGTTTTTGTTTAAATAACTGCCAAATTAACTGTTTTAGAGGACGCAAATAGTCATTTAATTCTACCTGCTTTCCCTTGGCTTCAATTTGTCCGTCGCGAGGTTCTAAAATGTTTTCTCTGGCAATTAAATCAGCCAAACTTTGCTTGATTTTCCAGCGATACCAGAGTTGTTGCCACATATTTCCCTTGGCGATAAATCTGGCAGTGGGTTCAACAATAAACGGTTCTAAGGAAACATTACACTGGCGCAACAAATCCACCGCAGCATAGATATATTTCGCCAGAGTATCCCTGTTAATTGCATCCTGATAACGTTTTTTCCAGTTGCCTCGCAGAGTAGCTTGATAGTTGGCAGGATTGAGGGGTAATTGTCGGTTGTCGAGGCGCACCAGATTTTCTACCACATTGCGAAAGGTAGAATCATTATAGGCAGCAATGCTGCTGTAGTCAGTTTCGGCTTTAATGTTGGTTTGCGGGATAGTATCCTGCAATAATTCGACAATTGCACCGTCTTCCGGTGATGGCAATTCTACCAAGTGAAAACGGTTCCACAGTTTTGGGTATTTATTCCACTGTAACTTATCCCATTCACTCGGTTGTCCCGGTAATTCGGGTTCTTTTTCATCTCTCGCAGTGGCAATTACTCGCACTTCTTCGGGACGAGTACAATGGTTTTCATAAGCTTCTAGGGTTTTTAATAGTCGTTCTTGTAAGGGAATATTAATCGCCGCAAGAGGACTATCTTTTGCTTGGGGATTTTGTTCTACTTCCAAACTACGGCGCATATATGAGTTAAGATCATCGAGGAAAAATAGTAATTTTCTATCTGTTCCGATCGCCTCTAATTGGTTATTTTCAGGTCGCTCTAACCATTCTCCTAATTTTAATACTAATACCGTCCAGCCTTCATAATTCAAGCGTTGCGCTACTTCAGCAGCTTCTCTAGTTTTGCCGATTCCTGTGGGTCCGAGAATAATTAACCAGCGATTTTCCTCCAGATTTTGCAGAAGTTCGTTAGTAAAGTTTCGGTCAGCCATTCGGTGTTGGTAAATAATATTATGATCCGCTAAAGGAGATTTATCCTTTTCATCCCTTTTGTAGATAATCGGGATTACATTGCTATTGGGGGCAATTTTCGTAAAGGGTAAGGACGGTTCAATGATTCGGACTTTTCGTTTTTGCTCTCGATACCACCAAATGAAACCGATTATTGCCAGAACAACAGTCACTAATGCACCGGAGAGGAGATTGTCAATCCAGTCTTTATTAGTTTGATAGAATTGTATTATAGAATTCCACATAAGCCTATTTTAGATTTGAGATTTTCGATTTGAGATTGCGGAATGTGTGTCTAAAGATTTGTAGAAAATTAGTTCGACTTCTTTTCACCGGTGAGAATATTTTTCCTCCTCGCCATGATAAGACAAATTTTAGGGCTCTTCTAGGTTCTGTGTGATAAGTTTAATTGACATAGGATCGATCGATCTTTGTGTCCTTTGTGTCTTTGTGGTTCGTTCCACCCCCTCGCTCTTGAGAAATGTATCTTAGAATACATTTTACCCACCAAAGCT
>NZ_JADBTB010000144.1:0-18367 GCF_020246405.1 Microcystis sp. M083S1 | reverse complement strand
ATCGGGTGCTTGTCGAGTCTTATTATCTCCCTCCACGGGATACCAGAGTAAATCACCGGCGACAAAAACATCGGCATTATTGGCAAATAACCAGTCTAAATTCGCTTTAATCGTCGTAATCCAGCGAAATTGTCTTGTATTATCGGCCATCGGTTTCCCGTCGCTATCGGGATAGACGATTGTGGTTTTCGGGCTGTCGTCGAGTTGTCTAACCATTGCTTAACCCTAGAGTTTCGTCTTTGCTTCCTTAATAGTATAACTTTACTATAAAAAATCGGAGCAAATATTTAGGGACGGTGGTGATTCTAAATCCTGTTTAAAAAGTATGGGAGAGTGGGAAGTGGGGAAGTGGGGAAGTCCAGTTATATCATTTTTCTCAAGTAATGGCAGCGATGGTTAATTGCCCTCACTCCTAACCGCTCTCCCAGAACAAACAGGAGAGGTCTTTCGATAGACTAGAGTTATGGCCCCAGAGTAAGGAGCTAGGGGCGAGAAAAGCTTAATAATTGAGATGAACCGATCGAGCGAGAATATCGTCTAGAATTAATTAACTCAAAAAATCCTGACTGAATCTACCTTTAAGCGAACTTTTCTAAAAATGATGGCTGAATTACTGAGTCTAGTTCCTGCCAAGTCCCTCGAAACCGATGTAGTGGTAGGGGAAGCGTCGGCAGTATGTCCCCTTCCTCCAGTCACGGTTAGTAATGATACCCTACTTATTTCCCTGATCGATCGCCTGCGACGTACTTTGGAAAATCATCGTGGCGAAAATCAAATTGTGGTGATGCAGGATTTCCCGGATCCCGATGCTCTTTCTAGTGCCTGGGCCTATCAAATTATCGCCGAACAGTACGATATTCACTGTGATATAGTCTATGCGGGTACTCTCTCCCATCAGGAAAATGTCGCTTTGGTAAAACTAACGGGTTTACCGGCTAAACGTTGGGGAGTCCATACCCTCAAGGATAGAGATCTTTCGGTTTATCAGGGTTGTGTTTTTGTCGATGGTCAGGGAACCAATAGTCAGTTAACCACTCTGGTTAAACAGGCAAAAATTCCCATTATTGTCGTGATCGATCATCATACCCGCCAAGGGGATCTAGACGCGGAATTTGTCGATATTCGTCCCCAAATGCGGGCAACAGCGGCGATGTTAACCCAATATATCCAAAAAGGGTTACTGAATTTTAATACTAGCGATACCGTCCATGTTAAGTGTGCCACAGCTTTGATGCACGGATTGCGATCGGATACGAATAATTTAATGCAAGCGCAAGAGTGTGAATTTATTGCTGCTGGTTATCTCAGTCGTTTCTACGATGCTCAATTATTAAACGCTGTCCTGCAATCGGCCAGATCCCGACGGGTGATGGATGTGATCGAACGGGCCTTAAAAAACCGTATTATTAAAAATAATTATTCGATCGCCGGGGTCGGTTATTTGCGTTATGATGACCGGGATGCGATTCCCCAAGCTGCCGATTTTTTGGTGACAGAAGAAAATGTTCACACGGCTTTGGTTTATGGTATCGTTCACGATGAAGATGAGGATATCGAGTTAGTCATTGGTTCTATGCGTACCAGTAAAATTACCCTAGATCCCGATGAATTTCTCAAGGAAGCTTTCGGACAGGATAACCAAGGTCGCTTTTTTGGTGGTGGTCGTTATATGGCCGGAGGTTTTGAAATTCCTATCGGTTTTCTCGGTGGTTTTAATAATAATGCCGAATACGCAAAACTTAAGTGGGAACTGTATGACACCCAAATTAAACAGAAACTTTCCCATCTAGTTAACCCTGATGAAAAGGTAATTCGCACCTAGCTATTAGATCTCAGCTATTTATTATCATCGCCAAGACCGACCCGACACTGATATGAAACTTTATTTTGTGCGTCATGGATTAGCAGGACAATCGGGGGATTATCTCAACGATGGGGAACGTCCTTTAACCGAGGAAGGTAGGGCCAAAACTGCTAAAGTTGCCCAAAGATTAGGACAGTTGGGGGTGAAATTTGACCTAATTCTGACTTCTCCCCTGGTGCGTGCGGTGCAAACCGCCGAAATTTTGCAAAAAGCGGGTTTAAGCCGTAAAATTGAGCAATTTAATCCCCTATCACCCAACGGCAATATTCAAGATTGGGTGCAATGGTGGCAAAAGTCGGACTATCAGCGAGAGGAAAACGCGCTCGCACTGGTGGGCCATGAACCGGATTTAGGCTATTGGACGGAAATGCTAGTTTGGGGCAAGTTTCAAGGAAAATTATCGGTCAAAAAAGCGGGAATAATTGGTCTAGAGGTTCCCAATCAACAAAATCCCCTAGGCAAGTGTGAGTTATTCTGGTTGACAGCCCCGAAATTACTCCTCTAGGAATTAAATAAACTAAAATCATGACCGCTGCCTTTCCCACAAAAGACACAGATAATTTCCCCGGTATTTTGAGCAGCTACTAATTGGGATTTTCAAGTATGATAAGTAGTCGTGCAAAATTAATTTCCTAGTGAAGATAGGCAAGAGGCAAGAGGCAAAAGCTTTGTCGAAATGTGTAATTAATTTTGCTCAGGTACTTACCATCAAAAAATTATGCAAGAGTTCTACTAAATTAGGTTATACTTCACCTTGAGGATAAGGGCTGTAAGTGACTTTCACCGCTCCCACTTTCTCAGCACTGATAGAGTTAGAGCAACTTCTTTACCTTTCTCCTCAATAAAATCTAGCAATTCCTTGGCGGTGCTTTTATCTTCATCTACTTTGGTGTTAAGATTAACGGCTTTCAGGTCAAAGTTTTTGGCTTCGATTTCTTCACGGGTGATTGTCCAACTTCTCTCACTATCTTCTCGGTTGGGTAATAGTTCTAGAAACTCCTGAAAGTGATTCATCATCAGGGGTTTGCGCTTGGTAACTTTGACATCGGACAGGTCATAATACCAGATTTTTTCAGTGGGGTTACCTTTGGTAAAAAAGAGGATGTTGGCTTTAACACCCCCACCGGCAGCCACAAAAGTCCCTGCGGGCAAACTAACGATACACCAGAGATTACAGTCGTTTAATAGTTTTCGTTTGCTCTGGACAAAAGCATTTTCATTGGTGCGAAATAACACCCCTTCATCTAGGACGATACCGCAGCGTCCCCCCGGTTTCAAACTATCGATAACGTGCTGTAAAAATAGGACTTGAGTGGCACTGGTTTTATAGGCAAATTGTGCCTGTACGGTCCTGTGTTCTTTGCCGCCAAAGGGGGGGTTAGTGAGGATAATATCGAACTGGGGCGGAGCATCTTGGAACAGGTCGCCATAGATGACTTCTCGGTTTAAGGTGTTGCCGTGCCAGAGGTGGGGGTAATCGATGCCGTGTAGGACTAAATTAGCGAGGGCAATGGGGTAGATGAGGTTCTCTTTTTCCCTTCCGTAAAAGGTTTTTAGTTTGATGGTTTCTAGCTGTTCGGGGGTGATGTCATCTGCTAGGAAATCGCGGATGTATTCGTAGGATTGGGCCAGGAATCCGCCCGTACCGCAGCAGGGGTCATAGATGGTTTCTCCTACTTGGGGGGTGATGGCTTTGACCATTGCCCGGATGACTTCCCGGGGGGTAAAGAATTGACCGCCATCGTTGTTTTTTTCTCCCATTTTCAACAGCAATCCCTCGTAAACTTGGGAGATGGGGAAGATGTGGGTAGGGTCAATGTAGTCGATTTCGTGGATTTTATCGAGGATGTCTAACAGGTTGGTTTCGGTGTCGATGCGGACTCGTTCGACACTGGATATGACCTCACTGATAATTTTTTGGCGGGGGGTGGCTTGGGGTTTGTTTTTGAGGCTTTTGAGGTAGGGAATGACTTCTTCATTGACAAAGGGCAGAAATTGACCCATTTGCCCCATTTGCAGGTTAAGGCGGCGGTTGCCTTCAGGGTTGGCCCAATCTCGCCAACGGTAGGGTTCGGGGATGGAATCGGCAAAAGAGTCCCCCACGGCTTCCGCTTCTTCTGCTTCTCGCTGTTCGGTGTCGTCAAGGATTTTGAGGAACAGTAGCCAACTGAGTTCGGGGACGTACTGTAAAGCACCGGCACAGTTGGAACGCCGCATGATGTCGCAGATGCCTTTGATGTAGCTGTTAAGTCCCTGTTGGGTGGTGAAGGTTTTACCGTTGTCGTTGCTGTTTTTTTTAGCCATTGAGTTTACCTAATTTGTCTAACCTGCCAAGCGGAGATTGGCGATGAGGGGGAGTTGGAGTTCGTTTTTTTCTTGCAGTCTTTGAGAAAAGAATAGGATTTCTAGGTTTTCGATTTCTTCGGTTTGGGGGTTGACTCTCACAATAATATCATCTCCTAATTCTTCTGATTCTTGTTCGGGATAGGGAGCGCATTTATTGATATAGAGAATGTCTCCCGTTGGGTCATATTTGATAATTAGGTTTTCTGTCATTTAGTAAAATAATAGCGATTTTCTTCTGATTCGGTACGAGGTATGAACAGTATTTGGTTTAAATTTGTCCATGCTTGCTGTGTTTTTTCTATGTCTATTGTTTGCATAACTATAATTCTCCATTAAAGGCGCGGCGCAATAGGACGGCGGGGAGTTTATTGATGGTGTCGAGTTGCTCTTTTAAGTTCTGTTTTAGTCGTTCCACTTCCTGCATTTGTTCGGTTAGAGTTGAGGCGATTTGTTTTTGCTGAGATAAAGTTGGAAAGACAACCCAAAAATCTCGAATATTTTTCATAGATAAACTCTGCTGTGCTGTGCTTTCGTTAATATCTCTGATTTGTCGTTGGAATTCAGAAGAATGAATTAATCTCGTTAAAAATTGACAATCAATTAATTCTGCATTTGGTGTTATTCTAGCTATATTAGGAGCGCAATAAAACATATCATTTTTATCAATCCAAGTTGCTTCACCTATATTTGCTCCGATAAATGTCATTACAATATCTCCAGAGTCCAATTTTGAACGTGATAAATATGAAGCTACGTCTTCAGTTATTTTTACAAAATTACTAAGATCAAGTCCTGTATTCCGAACATTTTGGGCGCGTAAAGCGATATATTTTCCATCAGGATTATAATTGACATACTTCGTGTATTCAAAGCCAGCTAATTTCGTAACTCTGCACACATCTCCTAACTTTCTCCTCTCCCAAGAATTAGCCTCCTCACTTTCAAAAACAGCCCGAAGATAGGCAGCAGGTAAAGCCTTGGCAGCTTCTAACTGTGCTTCTGTTGCTTTTCGTGCCTTTTCTACCGCTTCCATCTGTTCATTAAGAATGGCGGCGATTCGCTTTTGTTCGCTTAGGGGTGGAAGGGGGATTTCAAATATAGTTAATTGGGATTTAGATATCTCTTGAAAAGTTGTTCCTTTTCCTATAGATTTAAGTACAGGAATAGATAATTTGAGCCAGAAATATAGAAACCATGTATCTATTTTTTCAGTAACCACTAAACTTTTACATCCCTGATTAGTACACAAGGGAATGTTAGCTATTCCAATATAACCGATAGGAGCGCGACTAGAAATAATAACAGAATTTGTGGGAACAATTTCTGTATTACAACTTTGATAACCAGATTTTGTAATTTTCCTGGCAGCATCGGTAATTAATGAACTGGACAACTTACCTAAATCAGTAGGTGTAATCCAAATAATATCACCATTCCAATATTCTTCAATTGTTGAACTAGGTGTAGAGCCATTAACAATTTTACAAACATCCCTCAACTTTACCCACTGCCAACCATCGGGCAACTGCCGATCATTTTCCTGACTCATAATAACTCCCTTGCCCAATCATAAACATTCAAATACCAATCCCAAATTAAAAACCCTAAGCGGCAAACAATCTTATCTTAGTTTCCTGTATGATCTCAGAGGGTTTACCTACTAACTTTAACGCCGCCAATCCCCCAGCCTTAGTCACTTCTGGCACTTGAAAAATGAGCTTATTTTCCAATCCTTCCGTCCCCGACTTACCAAACTGAGAAGCGATCGCCCTCACTGTCGCCGCCGTTTCCTCTGGCATTTCGCGTAACCAATCCTCCTGTTTATAACTAAAAGCTTCCGCTCTTTCCAGACGAGTCAGACGGTGCAAACCATAACCCAACTCTCCCAAAACATCAAATAAATCGCAAGCTTCCAACTCATCTAGTGTCCTAATTATACTTGCCGATCGCCCCCCATCGGGCAGTATTTGTAATAACCTCCCCCGCTCCTCCGGCTGAACCCAAATTGAACGAAATAAGGTCAAATTAGTCACCTGATTAACCAAGGATTCCGCCAGCCTCTCTCGATACTCCTCCACCGTTATCGGCTTCGTTTCTCCGTCCACCGTCGTCAGAATATAGCGCCCCACTGGAGTAATATTCACCTCAAACCCCTCAACGGAGATAACCCGCCGTTGCTGCCTTTCCTTTGGTTCCGCCGCCGTCCCCTTTTTGGGGGCTAACTTATCGAGAAACTTCTCCCCAAATAAACGGGTAGCATTAGTGTAGTCATACACCCGAAACATTAACTTATTAGTGGGTAGATCCAACCGCGTCCCCCGCCCTACCATTTGATAGAAACTAATGGGAGAATTGACATATTTAAAAAAGACAATATTTCTCACATTGGGGACATCGACGCCGGTGGTTAAAAGATCTACCGTCGTCGCGACAAAATGGGAACGGGAACTGCCCTTTAAATCTGGCAAATAGTCATTACCCGAAGATTTGGCCGTACACTTGAAAGCATAATAATCCTTCGGCTTTTCCCCCTTAGCGGCACACCAACGAGCATAGAGATTATTCATCTCAATGGCTACAGCATCAGCATGGCGGTCATTAACACAGAAGATAATCGTTTTCTGTTCCACTCCCCCCGTTGTTAACAAATGATTGAATAAATCCCCCGCCATCGCCATCACACGGTCAGGGAGCAAAATTAACCGCTCATAACTGGTTTTCTCGTACATTTCCCTAATTTCTGCCTCTGGGATGGGCTGTCCCGTGTTGGCATCAAGGGGATTTCTGCTGATGACCTCCTCCACTGTAATGCCCGTGTCATCGAGGTTGATGGCGCTCCTAACAATTTCGCAGGCGGCAAGATAGCCATCCTCTATCCCTTGTCCGATGTCGTATTCATAGACGGGTTCGCCAAAATAGGCCATATTATCGGCGGTGATTTGTCTATCGGCTTCTGATTCGGGCGAGTCTTCTGTAAACTCCAATTCCCTGGGAGTTGCCGTCAACCCCACCTGTACCGCTTCACTGTTGCGGGTGAGAACTTGCGACCACTTACCCCAAGCTGAACGGTGACACTCATCGATGATGATATGGCTGAAATAATTTTCCGGGTAATGGGTGGTTAAAAAATTCCCCATGTCCTCTTCCTTGTCCACATTCAGGGTTTGATAG
Organism: Microcystis sp. M083S1; assembly: GCF_020246405.1. Classification (NCBI taxonomy): domain Bacteria; kingdom Bacillati; phylum Cyanobacteriota; class Cyanophyceae; order Chroococcales; family Microcystaceae; genus Microcystis; species Microcystis sp. M083S1. Next base: position 10,986 of record NZ_JADBTB010000144.1, on the reverse strand, counting down.
GTGGCAATTAAAACACGGGCATTCTTGTGGGGTTCGTTCTTTTCTACTTCCGCCGCATCGGAACCGAAGGCAATTTGCAAAGCCGCCGCCCCCTGGGTTCTCAACTCATCGCGATCGCAGACAAATAACGCCCGCCGCAACTGTCCGGCATCTGCTATTTTTCGCAGTAGGTTACAGGCGATAAAAGTCTTACCCGCACCCGTTGCCAGGGTTAGAAGGACTCGCGCCGGGGAGCCTGTTTGCTGGCAGCGGGCGATCTTTTCCAAAGCAGCGCGGATGGCAGCATCTTGGTAGTAACGCCGTCCTCCTTCTCCCCCCTTATAGGGAGTCAGCAGGGGACGGGCGACCTCCTCTGCTAGGCTGAAGCCTACATACTGCTCGTATCTCCCCCTCAGTTCGGCCGGGGTAGGAAATTGGCTGAGGGGTTGAGGGGCTGAAGTTATATTCGTCGTGCGATCATATTCGACAAAAAGATGACCGTTACAGGAGTACACAAACGGTACATTTAACCCTTTGGCATAGCGTTTGACCTGTTCTAAGCCTTCAGTGGGGGGCGCATCTTCCTTTTTTGCTTCTATTAGGGCGACGGCTAAGGGTTGGCTGTCGCTACTGACGGCCACTCGCAGGGTATAATCGATCCTTCCCCTGGCGCGTTCGGCTTCCCCATCGATAATTTGAATTGCCCCCGGGGTTTCTTCTCGCTTGAGACAATCCTCTGTCCATCCTCTTTGATGCAGGACGGGGTCAATTAATTTGGCTCTGGTGTCTGTTTCTCCTAATCCCATGGTTCTCTCAAGACAGTAAACAGATAACTGATAAGTAGCTGGTTATAATTAAATTAAAAATGGATTTTAGGTTCGATCCCCCCTGCCCCCCTTGATAAGGGGGGTGCCGGTAGGCGGGGGGATCCCCCCTTAATCCCCCCTTTGATAAGGGGGTGTCTGATAATTTTTAACGCCTACCTACTTAACTGATAACTGATAACTGATAACTGATAACTGATAACTCAGGTTAACTAACCATTTTTCGCCTCTAATTTGGTCAAACGACTTTTAAGTTCCTGATTTTCCTGTTTCATTTTTTCTAATTCCTCGCGAATTTCCTGAATTGCTTTCTCGGAACCTAATTTTTTCTGGACTTTTTGTACTGCTTCCTCGGCTACACGACGCACGCGACCATCGGGAGTTCGATCGCTCAAAGCTTGTAAAATAACGATAGCTTTGGCATTTTCTATCTGTCCTAAAGCGTTACACAGTGCCACCTGCGTCAAGAAAAAAGTTTCCTCGGCAATGGTTTCTAAACGTTCCAAAATTACGGTTAATTTATCCGTGCTTTGTCCGGAAGAAATCGCTCCCAGGGCGCGGATAGCTCCTAATCTCAGGGGTTGAGGCGTGCCTAAAGCCGTGTAGGTCAAAATTGACTCCAAAGCCGCCGGCGAGGTTTTTAACTGGCTTAAACCGCCAATTGCGCCCGCTCTTACTACCTCATTCCACCCCTTTCTTGACTGTAAAATATGATTGAGCAGGTCAATAATTTCCCCTTCTTTATTTTGCAATTGTCCCACGGCCATGCAGCCTAATCCTCGCGCCGTGGCCGCTTCCACATAATAACTAGCATCTCCGGTTTCTAGTAGGGATTTAAGCGCGTTATAACTATCTAAGGTTTTAATTTCACTTAATCCCTCGACAACTGCCCGACGGACTTGTGCTTTTTCATCGTTTAAACCTTTAATTAAAGCAGTAACCGCCTGATCTAACCGAAGAGTTGCTAACTGTTTGGCCACCTCCACACGCACCCCCCAAAAAGGCTCATTTTCTAGGGATGTCCCTAAAGCTTCGATCGCTTCTAAACCGCCTTTTTTAGCAATGGCCGTCGCTGCATAGATACGGGAAATTGGATCGGGATCCTGTTGTAATTGCGCTTTTAATTCACCGATGGGATACTCAAGAGTGACGGTTTTGAGGAAATTATTACCCCGATCGAACTTGACAAAATCTGGCTTTTGTGCTAGGGGAAAATAGAAAGTTTGTTCTTTTTGGTGAATCCGCAGATTGTAGGTAAGATCTTCAGAGTTGAGATAGGCAAAAGCGACGGGAATTTTCAAGTCGAATAGTTCCTTTTCGTCCTGGGTTTGGGTGACAGTTAATTGGGCTAAATTATTCTGATTGTCCCAACTGTAGGCCACCTTATAATCGGGATGACCACCGCGATAAACGTACTGATCAAAGAGGAATAATAAATTGTACCCGGTCGCTTTTTCGATCGCCCGTAATAAGTCCACGGTTTCTACGGTTTTATGGGCATTATCCCGCACAAAAGTATGAATCGCTTTTCCGAATAAATCTTCCCCCAAAATAGAGCGGATCATGTGATAAACACAAGCAGCTTTTTCGTAGAGATGACAATCATAAAGTTCGATCGCTTCTCGATAAACATGAGTAACCATCGGACGACGATAGCGGGAAGTATCTTCTTCTAAATAACTTCTTGCTTCCCCTAATAAATAATAACTAGCATCAGCTTTTCCGTATTCCGATTCTGTCCATAAAACCTCAGAATAGGAAGCCATTCCCTCTTTAATCCAAGCGTGAGACCAGTGTTTAATTACCACTAAATCACCGAACCATTGATGAGCTAATTCATGGGCAACTAAGCTTTCTGTCCAAGTATGATCGATGCTGGCTCTTTGATCAATTAAACAGCGATCGGTTAAAATTGTGGTGGAAGTATTTTCCATCCCACCAAAAATAAAATCATCTACGCAAACTTGTGCGTATTTAGGATAGGGATAGGGATAACCAAACTTTTGGCTAAAAAACTCGATCATGCGGGGAGTTTTACCCATACTTCTTTGGCCCTCTTCTTCCCGTCCTTTTTCCACATAATAAGTGACAGGAACACCATTCCATGAGTCCCGTAATTCGGCAAAATCTCCCACCGCAAGAGTCATTAAATAGGTAGGATGAATTTGCTTTTGTGACCAGTGATAAATTCTGTCTTCACCAACGGGTTCCACCGAGATTAATTCCCCGTTAGAAATAGCGATATAGGGTTGGGGAATTTTAACCCGAATTTCAGAAGTGACTAATTGGCCAGGGTAATCAAAACAGGGAAACCAAAAGCGAGAATCTTCCTCTTCTCCCTGGGTCCAAACTTGCATCGGTTTATCGGGATAGTATTCGTCGGGTCTGATAAAATATAATCCCCGTTGTGGTTGCTTAACCTCATAGTTAATCGTCAGGATAATCGGTTTATCGGTGGTGGGTTGTAGCAGATGAATAGTCAGGAGAGAACGATCATAGTCAAAGGGTTGACTGATACCTTCAATGAACACAGAATCAATATTTAGATCCACCGCATCGAGGGTTAAACTGCTAATTCCCTGACGAATGGGGGTGAGGGTAATCTGACAGCTGCCCTGAAAACTTTGTCGGGGAATATCAATAATTAAATCGAGAAAAATATGATTAACTTGTCCGGGTCGATCGGGGTTATAATGGGGTTTAGCCCCGGGTAATTCAAAGGGTTGACGCTGATTATTTTCCGTGTCGATAGTGAGATGAGACATATTAGCCCTAACTTGCTGATTTTTGTCCGGTAAACTTAAATTAACACGATCGGTCGTCCCTTTCCTTGCTAACAATAATCCCCCCCCTATGAATCTCCCTTCCTTTCTCTGGTTATGGAAAATTGCCGCTTGGTCGATGGGATTTGCCCTCTTTGCCTATTTTTTACTAGCGGTTTCGGGGGTAAACATGGGTTATCGACGACTCGCGGGCCAATCTCGACCGAAATGGTTAAGACCCTTTCATCTCCTCAGCGGCCTGATCATGGTTGCTTTGGTCTTAATTCTGCTGGGAATCGGATTAGTGGGAACAATCGGTCATTATGGCAGTTTAGGCCACTCTTCCCACCTGATAGCGGGTTTATCGGTGGTTTTTCTGGTTTTTGTTTCGGCAATTAGCGGCCTGAACATTACCACTCGTCCACCTCTAGCGCGGTCTCTCCACATCGGCACTAATCTTTTATTGTTTCTGGGTTTTCTTTTTGTTACCCTAACAGGATGGGATGTGGTCCAAAAATATCTACAATAAAAATAGTCGGCGATCGAGTGGAGACTGTTTGATCGAGAAAAACTAGCTATCTCATCCCGAAAAATCGCCTTTTAGTGACAGAATACTCACCCCCAAATCATTATGCAAACCGTCGAATCACAAGCTATTAACACGATGTCAGTGCCAAAAAAAGGGCTACCGGTAACAATTATTACTGGGTTTCTTGGTAGTGGTAAGACTACCCTCCTCAATCATATTCTCAGCAATCAACAGGGGTTAAAAACTGCTGTTCTTGTCAATGAATTCGGTGAAATCGGTATCGATAACGAACTGATTATCAGCAGTGATGACAGCATGGTAGAATTAAATAATGGCTGTATTTGCTGCACGATTAACGAGGATTTAATTCAAGCGGTTTATAAAGTTCTCGAACGTCCCGAAAAAATCGATTATTTAGTCGTAGAAACCACGGGATTAGCCGATCCTTTACCAGTAGCTTTAACCTTTTTAGGGACGGAATTACGGGAAATGACCCGTTTAGATTCCATTGTCACTATGGTGGATTGTGCCAATTTCAGTCTCGATTTATTCAACTCGCAAGCGGCCTTAAGTCAAATCACCTACGGTGATATTATTGTTCTCAATAAAACCGATCTAGTGGATGAAGGGGATGTGGATTCTTTAGAAATAAGAATCCGGGACATGAAGGAAGGAGCGAGAATTCTTCGTACTAGCAAAAGTCAGGTCCCTTTACCCTTAATTCTCAGCGTCGGACTATTTGAATCGGATAAATATTTCGACACAGAAGAAGAACACCACGACCATGATCACCACGACCACGATCACGACCATTGCGATCATGATCACGACCATGATCACCACCACGATCACGATCATGATCATCACGACCATTCCAATCATTTAGAGGTGGATGGATTTACTTCTATTTCCTTTGCTAGTGACCAACCTTTTTCGATTCGGAAGTTCCAATATTTCCTCGATAATCAGTTACCGGAAAGCGTTTTCCGCGCTAAGGGTATTCTCTGGTTTGATGAAAGTCCTAAACGTCATATTTTCCACCTCAGTGGTAAACGTTTCACTCTCGAAGATGACGAATGGAAAGGTAGTCCGAAAAATCAGCTAGTTCTTATCGGTCAAAATCTTGATCATGAAACCCTAAAAGAACAGATTAACAATTGTCTCAGTTTACCTGCTGTCAATCGCGGTAAAGGATTTGGGAAATAAACCCCGCTTTGTAAATCTACTAAGTTGGGATTTTTAAGGGGAAACTCTCTGCTAAAGTCGGGCGTTACTTTCGATTTTTTCCCTCAATCCAAGCCTTTGGGGGGTTCTACCCCCCAAACCCCCCGTTGGGGGCGTGGCGCCGCCCCCAAACCCCCGCGCATTAGCTTTTCGGTGGGATGCTTACAGGCAGCTGCTGATCTATTTGTCATCATTTAAGAGTCAGTGATAATTGCTGATTGTCGGTATTTCTGCCTTCCTAACTCCTGACTCTAAGGACAATTTTTTGATTTTTACAAGAGGTCTATTGAGCTTCTGGGGGTACTTTTCCCCCTAAAGATTCCACGATCGAGCGAGTATTTTCCCTGAGCATTTTTACATAACTATCCCCTCTAGTACCCACCGCGCCGATCGAATCAGAATATAATTGTTGTGGTGCTAATTTCACCCCCGCTTCTTCCGCTACCGTGGTAATTAAAGCGGGATTAATAGTGGTCTCGGCAAAGATAGCAGCAACCCGGAGATTTTTAATAGCATCGGCTAGATTTTTCACCGTTTGGGCGCTAGGTTGTTCTTCGGTGCTAATACCAATTAAAGTTCCCGCTACTTTTAAACCATAGGCATGAGCATAATACTGAAAAGCGTCATGAGTGGTGACTAATTGCCTTTGGGAAGGGGGGATAGTTTCAATAGCCGCAGCAATCCAGCGATCAAGATTTTCTAATTCTGCGATTAATTGGGCGGCATTTTCAGTAAAAATCTCTTTATCTTCGGGACTTAATTCAATCAATTGATCTCGGATTTTTTCCACCATGATTATACCATTTTTAGCCGAACCCCAAACGTGGGGATCCGGGACTTTCTGCCCCTCTTTTTCCAGTTGTAAAGGTGTAATGGCTTCTCCCACAGCCACTTTTTTAGCTTTAACTGCCGTAGAATCGATCATTTTAATTAACCCCGGTTCGAGATTATAACCGTTATAGAGAATTAAATCGGCTTTTTCTAAAGCGACACTATCGGCAGGAACTGGTTCATAAACGTGGGGATCATCCCCCGGTTTTAAAATGTCTTGATGGTCAATTTCTTCACCGCCCACTCGTGCGGTTAAATCGGCGATAATTGTGCTAGTGGAGATTACCTTTGGTTTTTGGTTATCGGTGGTATTAACCGAGGCATGACAAGCAACCAATCCCAAAAATAAACAGGATAAAATTAGTTTTTTCATCGGGAAATAGAGATGAGGGTTTAGAGGTTAGAGATGGGGGGAAATGGCATTGATATCTATCTTGATTTTTTTCCTGACTAAAGACTCCTTTTACTATTAAAATAGAGAACAGAGAAGGTGTAAATTCAAAAGACATGGATAACCAAGCCCCGATTAAACTACCGAAAACCAGCGAATCCGACCACCTCAAGCGCATTCGTCACACCACCTCCCATGTGATGGCCATGGCGGTGCAGAAATTATTCCCGAAAGCCCAAGTTACTATCGGGCCTTGGACTGAAACCGGATTTTACTACGATTTTGATGTGCCGGAACCTTTTACCGATAAGGATCTCAAGGACATCAAAAAAGAGATGGTCAAAATTATCAATAAAAAACTGCCGGTGATTCGCGAGCAAGTTTCTCGGGAAGAGGCGGAAAAGCGCATTAAAGTGATTAATGAAGCCTATAAGCTGGAAATTCTGGCGGGAATTCAAGAACCCATCACCCTCTATCATCTTGGGGACGCTTGGTGGGATTTGTGCGCCGGTCCGCACCTAGATAATACAAGCGAACTAGACCCAAAAGCAATCGAATTAGAGACGGTAGCGGGTGCTTATTGGCGTGGGGATGAAAATAAAGCCCAATTGCAGCGCATTTACGGCACAGCTTGGGAAAATCCCCAACAATTAGCCGAATACAAGCGCCGTAAGGAAGAAGCACTGAAACGGGACCATCGCAAATTAGGCAAAGAATTAGGTTTATTTATTTTCTCTGATTCTGTCGGGCCGGGGTTGCCTTTATGGACCCCCAAAGGAACTTTAATTCGTTCTTTGTTAGAAGATTTTCTGAAAAAAGAACAGTTAAAACGCGGTTATCTACCCGTAGTTACTCCCCATATTGCTCGCGTCGATTTGTTTAAAATTTCGGGTCACTGGCAAAAGTACAAAGAAGATATGTTTCCCATGATGGCAGACGATGAGGAATCTGCTAGTAAGGAAATAGGATTTGTGCTTAAACCGATGAACTGTCCTTTTCATATTCAAATCTATAAAAGTGATTTGAGATCCTATCGGGAATTGCCGATGCGTTTGGCGGAATTCGGGACAGTTTATCGTTACGAACAATCGGGAGAATTGGGAGGGTTAACTAGAGTTCGCGGTTTTACCGTTGATGATTCCCATTTGTTTGTCACTCCCGAACAATTAGACAAGGAATTTTTAAGCGTTGTTGATTTAATTTTGACGGTGTTTAAGAGTTTACAATTAAAGAATTTTAAGGCGCGATTGAGTTTTCGTGACCCCGAATCGGATAAGTATATCGGTTCCGATGAAGCTTGGGAAAAGGCAGAATCAGCGATTAGAAAAGCGGTGCAAACTTTGGGGATGGATTATTTTGAAGCCCCCGGAGAAGCGGCTTTTTACGGTCCAAAATTAGACTTTATTTTCCAAGATGCCCTCGAAAGAGAATGGCAGTTAGGAACGGTACAGGTAGATTATAATTTACCCGAACGTTTTGAACTAGAATATGTTGCCGAAGATGGTAATCGTAAACGTCCGGTGATGATTCATCGCGCTCCCTTTGGTTCTTTGGAACGTTTAATCGGTATTTTAATCGAAGAATACGCAGGCGATTTTCCTCTTTGGTTAGCTCCTGTCCAGATACGATTATTACCGGTTAGTGATACTCAATTGGATTACGCTAAAGAGGTGACAGCGAAAATGCAGTTGTTAGGAATTCGCGCCGAAACCGATACCAGTGGCGAACGTTTGGGTAAAATGATTCGCAATGCTGAAACCGCAAAAATTCCCGTGATGGCAGTGGTGGGGGCAAAAGAAATGGAAAGTAATAGTTTAAGTATTCGCACCCGTGCCACGGGCGATTTAGGAGTAATTAGCGTCGAGGAAGTGGTGGCAAAATTAGAAAGTGCCATCCAAAATCACGGTAATTTTTAAGCGTTTGCTTATCTAATTCTATGGGGCAGAAAATATTTCTGTCCCAGTATTTTTTATCAACCCGGGAGATTTTTCGGGTGCATCTGATATTTGTGACTTTCTCTCACATATAGGTGAGCAGCAGCAGTTATTCAAAGAGGGCGAATGCAATTCGCCCCTACAATAATATTATTGCGCCAATAGTAGAGGCGCACCGCGTGCGCCCTGTAATATAGATATTTCTACAAAATTGAGATGCACCCGATTTTTCCTGATTATCCTTTAGGTATCATCATCTTTTTGAAAGGGATTTTCCCCAATGCCTAGGCCTTTTTTGCTCTGTTTTAAGTCTTTCCAGAGGGCTTTAATTTTTTGGTAGGCTTCTAGAGAACTGATTTTGCCCCCGGTTTCCAGATTACAAATAAAACTGACTTTTTGGGCAAATTCCTGTAAATTGGCGTTAAATAGCAAGTTTTCTGGCTTAAATTCCCCATAGTAGGGGGCGCGAGGATAGAGAAAATCCTCCTTGCGGCGATCGGGGAGATTTGGGTTATCATCGTTAGGAGGATTCTGGTTCATAGGGCGACGGCGGGTAATTTTGCGGAATTTCTTTAGATTTTTCGGTAATGGTAATGGGAGATAATATCAGTTGTTGGATATCATTGAGGATTTAAGTAGAAACTTGGCTGATTCGCCAAAAATTGACCACTTAAATCGGGACACTTTTTGGCTATGGGTTAAGGTTCGGTCGCAAAATGTTGACAGTTATCTTTAAGCAGCAATTATACATTATTTTTTTCTCAACAATCATCTACCTAATGATATAAATTTTTTGTCTAGGTTGATCGCCAAAATTTACTGCTGCCGCTATCTGATTAACCATCAATTTTTGTTTATCAATTGCCGAGGATGATAACTATGGAAAAACTCTATGAAGGTAAGGCCAAAATTCTCTATCAAACCGATGATCCCGATATTCTCCTCACTTATTACAAAGACGATGCCACGGCTTTTAATGCCCAAAAACGCGGGCAAATTGTCGGCAAAGGGGAAATTAACTGTACTGTCTCCACTGCCCTATTTCAATGGTTAGAATCCCTAGGAATACCTACCCATTATATTGATCGCCCTAGTTCTAGGGAAATGCGCGTCAAGGCGATTAAAATCATTCCCTTGGAGGTAGTAGTCAGAAATATCGCCGCCGGGAGTTTGTGCAAGCAAACGGGATTAAAGGAGGGGAAAGTTTTACCTTTTCCGCTTGTAGAATTTTACCTCAAGGATGACGCTTTGGGCGATCCTTTGTTAACGCCCGATCGCATAAAAGTGATCGATATTGCCAGCGAGGAGCAAGTCAATCAGTTACGAGATTTAGCCCTGCAAATCAATCAATATCTGCAAGAATTTTTCGATAAGTGCCAGATTATTCTCGTCGATTTCAAGTTAGAATTTGGAGTTGATAAAACGGGCAAAATTTATCTAGGTGATGAAATTAGCCCGGATACCTGTCGTCTCTGGGATAAAACCCAAGAGGATGCCCAAGCGCGCATTCTCGATAAGGATCGTTTTCGTCGCGATTTAGGAGATGTGGAAACTGCCTATCAAAAAGTACAAGCAAGAGTTTTACAACAGATAGAGAGTTTATAACTTTAGGGTGTGTTAGCGAGCGCGTAACGCACCTTAATTGAGATTAGCAATTTAATAATTTATGTCAAGAAGAATTATCGGGTTAACAGGGGGAATAGCCTGTGGTAAATCCACGGTTTCTAATTATTTAGAAAATATCTACAAAATTCCCGTCCTTGATGCGGATATTTATGCCCGGGAAGCAGTGGAAAAAGGTTCGGCAATTTTAGAGAGAATTTTTCAGCGTTATGGCAGAAAAGTTAAAACTGAGGATAATTCCCTTAATCGCCAACAGTTAGGAGAGATTATTTTTAATAATCCCGAGGAAAAAATCTGGCTAGAAAGTCAGATTCATCCCTACGTTAGAGAATGTTTTAAGCGGCATTTAGAGCAGTTAGAAGCCCCGATAGTTGTTTTTTCTGTTCCTTTATTATTGGAAGCCAAACTAACCCATTTAGTCACAGAGATTTGGGTGGTTTTCTGCGGTTTTGAGCAACAAATTGAACGCTTAATGACTAGGAATAACTTAAGCAGAGAACAAGCGATCGCTCGGATTAATAATCAAATGCCTTTAGCCGAAAAAATTGCCTTAGCTGATATTGTTTTAGACAATTCCGGAGATTTAGAAGCTTTATATACCCAGATCGATCGAGCTATAAGTAGCTGGTTAGAATTAAATTGAAGATATATCCCCCCTTCCCCCCTTAATCCCGCCTTGATAAGGGGGTGCCGATCCCCCCTGCCCCCCTTAATAAGGGGGGTGCCGATCCCCCCTGCCCCCCTTGATAAGCTATCCATTAGTCGGATCTTTCTTAACAAAAAGAGAAGAAACTTAAAAAAAGGGGAAACGATTGATAGGTATAGTTTTGAAAGAAGGAATTAAGGTGGAGGTAAGCAAAAAAATGGAGAAATGGGCAGCCCAAGAATT
>NZ_JADBTB010000143.1:0-15333 GCF_020246405.1 Microcystis sp. M083S1 | reverse complement strand
CTTCCCCACACCCCACACCCCACACCCCACACCCCACTTCCCCAATTCATAATTCATAATTCATAATTCCCACACCCTACTTATCTAGAACGATCTTTGGGACAAGATTAAGTTTAAAATCTGAAATAGATGATTTTTTTGAGGATCGAGTCAAGTTTATGGCAGATATTGTCGATATTGCGGTCAGTGCCGATAATTTTAAAACTCTAGTGACGGCGGTACAAGCCGCTAATCTTGTGGATGCCCTAAAAAGTCCCGGCCCCTTCACGGTTTTTGCCCCCACCGACGAAGCTTTTGCCAAATTGCCCCCCGGGACGATTACAACCCTAGTGCAGAATATCCCCCAATTAACCCGAATTCTCACCTATCACGTCGTTGCGGGCAAATATATGCAGGAAGATTTGGCAAAATTGGCTGTAGTGACTTCTCTAGAGGGTTCACCGATTCCCATCGATTGTAGCGAAGGTTTTGAGGTGAAAAATGCCACGGTGGTGGCGGGTAATATCGAGGCGGATAATGGTGTGATCCACGTCATCGATACGGTGATCCTGATGGGTTAGTTTTTGACCGGCTTTTCCCCGGGCTGCATCCAGGGCAAATCTGTATTATTTAGTAACCAAATATACAGAAACTTTTGCTTGTTTATGGCTACGATGATCAACGGAGGAAAATGCCCACTTTCTGGACTTTCTTGTCCGCACCTGTTCAGACCATCTAATGGCTTTGCTACCATAAATATTAACGAAAAAGTAAGGAAATATTAAGGGAGATGAAAAATGGTTAACCAGTTTCTCCCCCTGATTAATTTTCGCCTTAGAATGCCGGTTTATCCACGTCGGTCAATATTCCTTTGAGAATGATCGTTTACCAGAAAGTTTTGTTCATATCGGTAGTCTCGCGGAATTAGCTCACCAACGACAAAAATATATTCTTAGCCATCTCGACAGTAATGGTAACGTGGAAGAACTCGCTCAAGAATGGGTGCAAACACTGCTCGCTAATCTAACAACTTAATAGTTTCTGGAAAATTCAGCCAAAAAAGAGGCCACTTTCCGCAAGATGACCTCTAAAATTTTTTGTTAGGGGTTATCAGTTATCAGTAAACAGTTATCAGTTACCAGTTATCAGATGTTAGTTTTCAGTTCACTGATAACTGTTTACTGGACGGCTACGCCGTGCCTTTGGCAACACTGAAAAAAGCTGCCCTATTCCCCAGAAGCATGAGGATCGATTTTGAGAACTAAAACCCCTAAAGGTGGTAAACAGAGATCGATCGAGTAGGGACGGCTATGATAGGACCATTCCTCCGACCATTTACCGCCGAGGTTGCCCATATTACTACCGCCATATTTACCCGCATCGCTGTTAAAGATTTCCTGATAAAAACCGGGATGGGGTACACCAACGCGATAATGGCTGTGGGGTTGGGGAGTAAAATTACAGACCACCACCAGAAACTCCTGCCAATTTTTGCTCCAGCGCAGGAAAGAAACGACACTATGACTATTATCACTACAGTCGATCCACTCGAAGCCATCCTGACCAAAATCCTGGGTATATAAAGCAGGTTCACTCTTATAGGTGGCGTTCAAATCTGAGAAAAAGCGTTTTAGCTGTTGATGGGGTTCATGCTGCAAAAGACCCCACTCCAAATCACCCCAAACATTCCACTCACTCCACTGACCAAATTCCATGCTCATAAACATGGTTTTCTTGCCGGGGTGGGTAAACATATAACTAAATAATGCCCGGACATTGGCAAATTTTTGCCACTCATCCCCCGGCATTTTGCCAATCATATTACTTTTGCCGTGAACCACTTCATCGTGGGACAAAGCCAGCATATAATTCTCGCTGTGGTTATACCACATACTAAAAGTGACATTATTTTGATGGAATTGACGGAACCAAGGATCCATGCCGAAATAATCGAGCATATCGTGCATCCAGCCCATATTCCACTTCAAATTAAAGCCTAAACCGCCCATATAGGTGGGCCAAGACACCATCGGCCAAGCGGTGGATTCTTCGGCAATAGAGAGAATTCCGGGGAAATAGCTAAAAATTACATGATTGACTTGACGCAGGAATTCAGCGGCCTCTAAATTTTCCCGGCCACCGTACTCGTTAGCCACCCATTCCCCATCTTTACGACAATAATCGAGATAGAGCATAGAAGCCACCGCATCAACTCTAATACCGTCAATATGGTACTTATCGAACCAAAATAGGGCATTAGCGACGAGGAAATTTCTGACTTCGTTGCGACCGTAGTTAAAAATTAAGGTTCCCCATTCCTTGTGTTCCCCTTTGCGCGGGTCGCCGTGTTCATAAAGATGAGTACCATCAAAGAAAGCTAACCCGTGGCCATCTTTGGGAAAGTGACCGGGGACCCAATCCACTAGCACACCAAGGCCATTTTGGTGACATTGATCGACAAAATACATAAAATCTTCAGGATTGCCGTAGCGACTGGTGGGGGCAAAATAACCCGTCACTTGATAACCCCAAGAACCATCAAAAGGATGCTCGGCGATCGGTAATAATTCGATATGGGTGTAACCTAATTCTTTAACGTAGGGAATCAGTTTTTCGGCTAACTCGTAGTAACTCAAAAAGCGCGCCCCGGTGTTCCATTCCGACACGGGAACCGCTTCCCCGGACCCGGCAAGTAAACGGGGGGGTTCGGCACTAGAAGTGTGCAGCCAAGAACCGAGGTGTAATTCGTAGACGGAAACCGGTTGAGTTAAAGGATCGCTATGGCGGCGTTTTTCCATCCAATCGCTATCATTCCAAGTATAGCTATCTAAATTAGCCACAATCGAGGCGGTTTTCGGGCGTACTTCTTGGGCAAAACCGTAGGGATCAGATTTTTCGTAAATATGACCTTCCCAATTTTTGATCTCGTATTTATATTTAGTGCCAACACCGATTTCCGGGATAAACAATTCCCAGACCATATTATTACGTTTCCGCATTTGGTGATCACGACCATCCCAGTTATTGAAATCACCAATAATCGAGACGTTGCGGGCATTAGGGGCCCAAACTGCGAAATAAACCCCTTTAATACCCTCGATTTCAGCTAAATGCGCCCCTAATTTTTCATAAATGCGGTGATGGTTGCCCTCCCCAAACAGATGTAAATCAAAATCGCTCAGTTTGGCAGAACGGAAGGCATAGGAATCATAGATGACCCGTTCCTGTTCCCCCTCGTGAATGCGTAATTGATAATTGTTCAGTTCACCGATATCGATGACGCACTCGAAAAAATGGGGATGATAAGCGGTCGTCATGGGATATTCTTGTCTTTGGGACGGTAAAATAACCCAAGCGGCCGTGGTTTTCGGTAAATAGGCTCTGACAACCCATTTATTTACTTTTCCTTCTTCTTCTAGGGGATGGGCCCCCAAAACCTCAAAGGGATCGTGATGGAGGTTGTTGACGATTTGATGGACTTGTTCGGGGGATACCACTATAGACATTCATTTACCACTCTTGACATCTACAATACTTATAGCAAGGAAATAGTCATTTTTTCCCTGCCTTCTGGGAATTCTCAAACTAATGATGTATTCTGCCTACTTAGGGTCTGCTGAAAAAGTTTTTCGTGGGGGTAGGGTATGGGGTGTGGGGTGTGGGGTGTGGGGAAGTGGGAAGAATAAATAAAATAATCTCCTGACGACCGACGACCGACGACCGACTCCTGACCCTAACAACAATTTTTGATTTTTACAAGAGGTCTATGGTAAAACTGCCAATTTAATCCGGCTCTGGTCATTCTCGATGTTAATCTAGCGGATAGCCTCGAATTTGACCTACTTTACATCTCTACACAGTTCTTAACTGGAACGAGTTTGATCCCTAGGAGATTGACTTTCTTCTAATTCAGCTTTGATTTTTACCGAGTCTTCAATCTGCTGGGCTTCTCGCTTAAATTCACTTTCAAATTCCTTGGATGCTTCTTGAAATCCTCGAATCGTTTTGCCTAAACTGCGACCGATTTCTGGTAATTTTTTCGGTCCGAAAACTAGCAGGGCAATCAAGAGAATTAACCCCATTTCTGGTAATCCAATCCCAAAAATATTCATTTTTCTGCTCCTAATAAAAAAATCGCGGTGGGCAATAACCCACCTGCCAAAGTCCGCGGGACAATTCTGCGGCCAAAAATGCCCACAAGATTGTTGGAATCTGCTTACTGACCCCAATCTACATTAAATCCTTCTAAAATTAGGGAGGAGTTGTAGATCTGTAAAATAATCAGCAAAAAGACTAAAAACAGAGCCATAAACACTCCCATCAGCAAGGTAGTTCCCCAACCGGGAGAAACTTTACCATATTCTGAGTTGAGGGGACGAAGGATTTCACCTAAGCGTGTACGCTGTGCCATAAGTTACCAAGAAAGATCTGTAAATGATAATTTTGTATTGATCCGTAATTTGACGAACTGCCAACCGATCAACCCAGTGAGATAAAATCTACTGCTGTTGCCAGTGGAGCTTTTTTGGTCTAATTCCGAACGGAATCGTTTTTCGCCTGCCCTGCCACGCCCACAAGAACAAGAATCTGCAAGCGCCTACAGTACGGCAATTATTCTAACATTGTTTGGTAATCTTCTCAGGATTTAGGAGATGGTCGATAGGGGTTAGGTGTGGGGTGTGAGTTGGGGTGATGGGGGAGAAGGGAGAAAAAGCTGATCAGTGATCACTAATCACTGATCAAGTCTCCTTCGGTGCTATGATCGAGGATGTAAAGTTTTATCAACACTAACTTAAACAAGCTCTCAAGAGAGGATATAAAGAACCACAGATGGCTTACACACTTCCCCCTTTACCCTACGATTACACTGCCTTAGAGCCTTGCATCACCAAAAGTACCCTAGAATTCCACCACGACAAGCACCACGCCGCTTATGTCAATAACTATAACGGT
Organism: Microcystis sp. M083S1; assembly: GCF_020246405.1. Lineage (NCBI taxonomy): Bacteria > Bacillati > Cyanobacteriota > Cyanophyceae > Chroococcales > Microcystaceae > Microcystis > Microcystis sp. M083S1. Next base: position 10,401 of record NZ_JADBTB010000143.1, on the reverse strand, counting down.
TTGGTCAAAGATACGGAACTCGATACTCTCTCTTTAGAAGAAGTTATCGTTAAGGTTGCCGGTGATGCCTCTAAAGCTGGGGTTTTCAACAATGCCGCCCAAGCATGGAATCATAGTTTTTATTGGGACTGCATGAAACCGGGTGGTGGCGGTGCGCCTACCGGTGCTTTAGCCGCTAAAATTAACGCAGATTTCGGCAGTTTCGAGAAATTTGTCGAAGCTTTCAAAACCGCCGGCGCTACTCAATTCGGTAGTGGTTGGGCTTGGTTGGTTCTCGATAACGGTACTCTCAAAGTTACCAAAACTGGCAACGCTGACAATCCTTTAACCGCCGGACAGGTTCCCCTCTTAACTATGGATGTGTGGGAACACGCTTATTATCTCGACTACCAAAATCGTCGTCCCGATTACATCAGCGACTTTTTAACCAAGTTGGTTAATTGGGATTTCGTGGCTGCTAATTTAGCCGCAGCCTAAAAAAAATTTGGCTCAGTTAAGTAGGTGGGTGGAATTAAATATAAAATGAACGTAGGTTGGGCTGAAGCATGAAACCCAACTCCCGCATGGGTTACGCTACCGCTAACCCATCCTACAAATAATTGTGCCTACCTACTTAATCAGTTATCAGTTATCAGTTATCAGCTATCAGGGGTTGGGGAGCAGAGAAAAACCATCCATAGGTTGGGGGTTAATACTACTCTTAAAATTGGCAAATCTCTCTAATATTAATTATCCTTAAAATAGATAACTAAAAAAAACTTTTTTAACATCGAGCGCGCTTCTCGCACCATGGAACAACCTGTCAGTTGGATTATTCCCCGTCATCCCCGTCCCGATTATCCCCTGTTTGTATTTTTACCCGGAATGGATGGCAGCGGCCAACTATACCATCGTCAGATTAACAACCTTGCTCCTTACTTCGATCTGCGTTGTTTGGCGATTTCCCCGCAATATCTCGGTAATTGGGAGGAATTAAGCGATTGCGTGATTGCTTTATTGACACAGGAATTAAAGCGACAATCGAGAAAAGTCTATCTCTGCGGTGAGTCTTTTGGCGGCTGTTTAGCCTTGAAAATAGCGACAAAATCAGCAAAATTAATTAAAAAACTGATTTTAATTAACCCTGCTTCTTCTTTTAATCAAAGACCTCTTTTAAGCTTGGGAATCGGTATCACCCAGATAATGCCCGATTTCATCCACGGCAGCTCGGCCCTGACTATTTTACCCTTTCTGGCCGCTCTCGGTCGAATATCCCGGGAAGATCGCCGCTCTCTCCTCAAAGCCATGCAATACGTCCCACCGAAGACGATTAGCTGGCGTTTATCCCAGTTACAACGGTTTCAGGTTAGTGCCAGCGAGTTAAAAGCTCTGCAATTGGAGGTGTTAGTGATAGCCAGTCAAGGCGACCGACTGTTACCATCGGTAGCGGAGGCTAAACGCCTAATTCAGCAGTTACCCGCCGCAAAATTAACGATTCTGCCCAATAGTGGTCACGCTTGCCTGCTGGAAACCGATATTCACCTCAAAGACATTCTCCATCACCATGCTTGTCTCCCCCGAAGTCTACCCGCAAAAAGTCACTGAGGATGGTTCTTCTACCTTTTTTTCGACCGAATTCGGCGAATGTTATCATTCTACCTCCGGGGCAAGGGAAGAAGCCGAGAAAAAATTTATCCTCTCTAGTCGTCTGGCAGCAAAAGCAGACCAGAGCAATAATCTGAAAATTTTTGACATTTGTTACGGCTTAGGGTATAATACCGCCGCGGCCTTGGCGGCCATTTGGCAAGTTAGGGGGGATTGTCGGGTAGAATTATTAGCTTTGGAAAGCGATCGAGTGGTTCCCCTAGCAGCTATTAGAGAAAAGCTCTTAAATAGTTGGAGTCAACCAATTCCCGAATATTTAAGCGATTTTGCCCATAATCACCGGCTAGACTTGCCTAATCTCACGGCTAAACTGTTAATCGGGGATGCGCGACAGACGATAACCAAGGTGATTGACGCGGGTTTTCAAGCAGAGGCAATTTTTCTCGATCCCTTTTCCCCGGGTAAATGTCCGCAACTGTGGACGGTGGAGTTTTTAGCTTTAGTGGCCAAATGCCTGAGTCCGACGGGTTATTTAGTCACCTATTCCTGTGCTGCCTCGGTGCGAAGGGCTTTACAATTAGCAGGATTGCAGATTGGGGCCACCGATAGCGTCGGGCGGCGATCGCCAGGGACAATAGCCAGTTTTTTGTCCTTACCCCCATCTCTATCGGCACAGGAATGGGAACATCTGCAAACTAAGGCCGCTATTCCCTATCGAGACGCGACTTTAAGCGACCCAGCCGAAGTGATTATACAACGTCGTCGCAGCGAACAGGCACTCTGTGACTTAGAACCGACTAGCCACTGGAAAAAACGTTGGCAAAGATCGGTTAGTTCGATCGCAATCTCGGAATGAGAATATGTAGTTAGGGTTGGCTGAATATCAGTGAAAACCTTGCTAGAAAACGGTTTAGGGACTTTTTTTTCAGGAAAAGTGCCAGAAACAAACGTTGAGAAATCGAAATAGGGACACATACTAAATCCTGTTATAATAAAACGAGTAAAGACGAGGAGATAAAATGCCCAAGAAAGCTTACTTAGCCGAACATCTAAGTTCAGAGGAACTGAAAGATAGATACAGAAGCAGTCAAGACTCAGTGGAAACAAGAAGATGGCACTTATTGTGGAAAATATCGTTAGGATGGACAATCAAAAATGCGGCAGTAGCTGTGGGGTTAGATTATCAGTATAGTTTTAGAATTCTCAAAAGATATAATGAATTAGGAGAAGAAGGAGTTAAAAATCTCAAGAAAAAAAGTGCGGAACATCGGAGAGGAAAAGAACCTTTATTGAAGGAAGAACAATTTCAAAAATTAAAAGAAGAACTGAAAGAACGTCCTGCGGATGGAGGAATCTGGACAGGTCCGAAGGTAGCCCGATGGATAGAAAAGGAAACGGGACGAGAAAAAGTTTGGAATCAAAGGGGATGGGATTACTTAAAAAAGTCGAGATATTCTTGTCAAAAACCCAGGAGAAAACATAAAAAGGTAGACCCAGTTGAACAAGAAAAATTTCAGCAAAATTTAACAGTAAAAGTCCAAGAATTAAGAGATAAATTTCCCAATTCTCAGGGAGAAGTCTGATTCTTTGACGAACATCGAGTTGGCTTAAAACCAATCATTAGAAAAGTCTGGGTACCAATAGAAGAAAAGCCTTCTGCCCTAGTGCATCATCGTTATGAATGATTATATGTTTAGGGATTTGTTGAGCCGAAAACAGGGAAAACACTCTGGTATTTAATCCCAAGAGTTAATCATCAATGGTTAAGTTTAGTCTATCAATCTTTTGCACAAGATGTCGGGTTATCGGCAGAAAAAATTGTCCTATTAGTACAAGATAATGCCCAGTGGCATAGAAGTCAAAAACTTGAAGTTCCCGATGGAATCATGCTCGATTTTCTACTTTGCTTATTCACCAGAACTACAGCCAGCCGAGAGATTGTGGTCTCTAGTAGATGAACCTCTGGTTAATGAGTATTTTGAAACGATTGAAGAAAGGTCAGAAATTCTGATAACTCGTTGTCAGTATCTCGAAACAATCACTAATGAAATTAAAAACTTGACTAACTATCATTGGCTAACTTATGGCTGATTGTTATCAACTTTTCAAAACAGGATTTAGGATCAAAACCCTTATTTGATTAGGGAGTTGCCAGAAATTGACCGGGAGATAATTCGGCATTAACTAAAAACTTCAACGGGATCAATTTGACGGCACAAGCTTTTAATTCTGGTTGCAGGGAAATCGGACAAGCGGCCGGATGGGTGAGACTATTGGCCTCAGCATTTTCTGCCCATAAAGCCCCCCAGTGCATCGGCACAAAGACACAATTAGGAGCAATTGCTTTGGTAATTAAAACGGGAAAACGGGCAAAACCGCGACGAGAACGCACCTCCACCCATTCCCCAGCTTCTATGTCCAATTTTGCCGCATCTTGGGGATGAATTTCCAGAAAAGGTGCGGGGTGCATTTTGACAATTTTCTCGATGCGGCCGGTGCGGGTTTGGGTGTGCCAGTGACCGTACAAACGCCCCACGGTCAAAACTAGGGGATAATCAGCGTCCGGGGGTTCCGCTAGACCTTTACTGTGGTAAGCGGCGAAAACAGCACGACCATCGGCAGTGTTAAATTTACCATCGGTATAAAGGCGTTTTGCGGCTGTTTTTTGGCTTTTATTTTCATCTTTAACTAAATTCCCTAGTAATTCCCCAGAATTAGCGGTTTTAGGGGCGGAAATTTCATCGATGGAATCGGGCCACGGTCGGGGAGTCTCGGCCAGGCGCTCATAATTAATCGCCGTCATATCACAAGGACGTTTATATGTCAAGCGGGCAAACTCGGAATATACCTCGGCCGAATCCTGAAAATTAAATTGTGCCTGAAACCCCAAACGGCGACCAACTTCGGCGAAAATTTGCCAGTCGGCCCTAGCTTGACCGACGGGAGGACGAAAAGCCTTATTTAACGTCACCATGCGCTCAGAATTGGTCATTGTTCCCGTTTTTTCACCCCATTGGGCCGCTGGCAGTAATAAATGGGCGTAGACACTGGTTTCTGTGGGATAGTAGGCATCCTGATGGACAGTAAAAGGTGATTTTAACAGGGCTGCCTGGGTGCGTTTTAGATCAGGCATACTAACGGCCGGATTAGTGGCAGCAATCCAAAGTAATTTCACCTCTCCCGTCTCCAAACCGGTAATCATACTCCAAGCATCGCGACCGGGGACGGGAGAAATCCGACCAGCAGGTAAACCCCAAGCTTGTTCCACTTCGGCCCGGTGTTGGGGATTTTTGACGGAACGATAACCGGGCAGAAGATGGCAGAGGCCGCCGGCTTCCCTTCCTCCCATGGCGTTGGGTTGTCCGGTTAGGGAAAAAGGACCGGCCCCGGGCTTACCGATATTAGCCGTCATTAGGTGTAAATTGATTAAAGTGCGGGCTTTGGCCGTGCCTTCGCTGGATTGATTGATACCCATCGACCAGAGGGAAAGCACTCTTTTCGATTCGGCCCAGTAGCGGGCAGCCTGTTCTAAATCCTCGATGGGTATACCGCATTTAGGGGCGACTATTTCGGGGGGATAATGGCGGATAATTTCGGCGTATTTGTGGAAATCTCGGGTACATTTATCGATAAAATAGGTATCGATCGCCCCCCAATTCAGTAACAGGTGAGCAATACCGTTAAATAGGTCAATATCGGTCCCGGGGTTAATGGCTAGGTGGAGATTAGCGGCCTCGGCGGTTTTGGTGCTGCGGGGATCGACGACGATTAATTTCGCTTGTTGGTTGCGTTTGAGATACTTGTGCAGACGGTTAAAGATGATGGGGTGACATTCGGCCGTATTTGTCCCCACCAGAAAGGCACAATCGGTTAATTCTAGGTCATCGTAACAGCAGGGGGGACCGTCGGAACCGAAACTGTCCCGATAAGCGGCCACGGCCGAAGACATACAGAGACGGGAATTAGCATCAAAGTTATTGACTCCCAGACAGCCTTTGACCAGTTTTTGGGCGATGTAGTAATCTTCGGTGTGAAATTGTCCCGAACCGTATAAACAGATACTTTCCTTTTCCCCCTGAGCGATTAGAGTTTGAATGCGGTTAACGATGCGATCAAGGGCTTCTTCCCAGGTACAAGGACGGAATTGCTCTTGGAGAGAATCGCGGATCATCGGGGTTTTGAGGCGATTTTTATCGATTGATTCCGCTACGGTAGCCCCTTTAACACAGATCATACCTTGACTGGAGGGGTGGGACTTGTCCCCGAAGACTTTCCATGCTTGTCCGGCCGACGCGGGGGGGGTGACTGTCAAACCACAACCTACTCCACAGTAAGGACATTGGGTTTTTGTAGATTCAGTCATAAGCAGTTGGTCTGATTGGTGGCGCTGTCTTTAGGCATACTAAGATAGTCGTCAGGTTTTCTCGGCGAAATTGTAGTTATTAATACAATTTATTAGATGCCTTAGCAAAATTGCCATTTTCGTGATGCAAATCGCGCATTAAACCTGTCTAGATCAAAAGCATACACTTGTTCTCGTGCCGAAAAAGAATCGGCATAGGATAATAGTAGTCTCTAGGGTGGGGAAAAAGTTTTCAGCCAGTCATGACCTACGAACCTCTACATCATAAGTATCGTCCCCAAACCTTTGCCGATTTGGTGGGACAATCAGCGATCGCCACGACCCTGAGTAATGCCTTAATCAGTGAGCGAATCGCTCCTGCATACCTATTTACTGGACCCAGAGGCACGGGGAAAACCTCCTCGGCGCGAATTTTAGCCAAATCCCTCAACTGTCTGTCTAGTGACCATCCGACGCCGATTCCCTGCGGTAAATGTTCCGTCTGTCAAGCGATCGCCAATGGTTCGGCCCTAGACGTGATCGAAATTGATGCCGCTAGTAATACCGGTGTGGATAACATTCGGGAAATTATCGAGCGATCGCAATTTGCCCCCGTCCAATGTCGTTATAAAGTCTATGTCATCGATGAATGCCTGACTGGGGATAGCCTTGTTTTCACCGAAACGGGATTAATCCCCATTAATCATCCTGAGATTCTCGGAAAACGAGTTCTCAGTTACAACGAGAGCAGCGGAGAGTGGGAATATAAAAAAGTCCTGCGATGGCTAAACCGAGGCGTAAAAGCAACTTTAACCATTCAAACCAGAAATCGGACGATTAATTGCACTGGTAATCATTTGATTAGAACAGAAAAAGCATGGATACAAGCAAAAAATCTCAAAATCGGCGATCAGATCCTATCACCTGTGAATGTGGCTGCGGTGCAATACACGCCTAGTATCATAAAATCCCCTCAATGGCTGACAAATTTCGAGGAAGTGATAGGGATTCAAGAAGGTGACACAGAAAGCGTCTATGACCTAGAAGTGGAGGACAATCATAATTTTGTTGCCAATGGGTTATTAGTTCATAACTGCCATATGCTCAGTACGGCGGCCTTTAATGCTTTGCTGAAAACTCTGGAAGAACCGCCGGATCGAGTGATTTTTGTGCTTGCTACCACCGATCCTCAGCGTGTCTTGCCTACCATCATCTCCCGTTGTCAACGCTTTGATTATCGCCGTATTGCTCTCGATGCGATGGTGGCACACCTGCAAAAAATCGCCCAAATAGAAGCGATCGATATTAACCTAGAAGCATTAACCCTTGTGGCTCAGATCGCTAACGGTGGTTTACGCGATGCCGAAAGTCTCCTCGATCAATTAAGTTTACTCGCAGGAACGATTACGGCCGAGCGAGTCTGGGATTTGGTCGGTGCAGTCCCCGAAAGAGACCTCTTAACCCTGCTTAAAGTCATTCATGGCAATATTCCTGATCAAGTTATCGAACAATGTCGCCATCTGATGAATCGCGGTAAGGAACCTTTAATCGTCTTGCAAAATCTAGCGGGATTCTATTTAAACCTACTTTTAGCCAAAACTGCCCCTAATCGTCCAGAAATGGTGGCTGTCACTGCTCCCACTTGGCAGGAATTATGTACGGAAGCGCGTACTTGGTCTTTAGAGGAAATTCTCCGCGGTCAACAACTGCTTAAAGACAGCGAAACACAACTAAAAAACACCACTCAACCCCGTCTCTGGTTAGAAGTCACTCTATTAGGACTGTTACCGCAAGCACAGGTGATTCCTCTAGTTGCCACGGTAGCGCCTTCCCGTCCCCAAACCAGCGTCGAGAGGCCCCCTGAAGTGATCACAGCACCAGCGCCGGTTAATGAACCGATAAAACCGCCAGTTATCACCCCGACAACTAGGGTCGAAGTGCCGAAAACTGAGGTTAAAACTGTTGCCAGTGATGACAATCATGAACAAATTTGGCAGCAGGTTTTAGAAGTAATGGAACCCCCCACTACTCGCACTCTCTTGCGTCAGCACGGCAGTCTTTTTAATATGGAAGAATCGAGCGCTTATTTAAGTATATCTTCGGAACAATTATTAAAAATGGCCCGGCTACGATTGACTAATATTGAGTCAGCTTTCGAGGCAGTTTTTCGGCGCCGGATTAAAGTTCATTTACAGGTAGGTTCCGCCACTGCTGCCATGGCTGCGGAAGTTTCCCCATCCCCGGCAGCCAGGATACAACCACCACCGGAAACCGCACCAACCCCACCAATAACTCCCGAAAATAAAGTTATGACCGCGGTGGATATTCTCCCGGTCAAAGAAGCAATTATCGAGAAAAAAGAAGCAAAGATCACAGCATCGGGAACCCCAAAAACTCTTAGCACAGAACTGCCCCAAAAAATCTTAAATTTTGATTCATCTTTAGAGACATTAGATCAAGATGTCGATGTTAGTGAAATTTTGGCGGCCGCTCAAAAGTTAGCGAAATCTTTTGATGGTGAAGTGGTCAATATGGGTTATTCACTGCCGGAAAATTCGGCCGCAGAAACTAAAGTTAATAAGTCTCTGGAAAATATGACTATCGTGCGCGGGAGACCTGATGTTAACGAAATTTTAGATAGTTTGGAGGAGGACGAAGACCTTCCTTTTTAAGGCTATCCCAACGGCTTGTGCTAAACTAATAGGATATGCCACGTCTCAGGATTGGCTATTCTTGCTCAAATTCTAGCTACTAGACCTATGACACCCGAAACTAAGGCCAGAATCGATCAATTAATCCAGAATAACAAAGTTCTTGTGTTCATGAAGGGCAATAAATTAATGCCTCAGTGTGGTTTCTCGAATAACGTCATACAAATTCTCAATATTCTGGGGGTTTCCTACGAAACTGTCGATATTCTGCAAGATCAGGAGTTAAGACAAGGAGTTAAGGAGTATTCCAATTGGCCGACTATTCCCCAAGTCTATATCAACGGTCAGTTTATTGGTGGTTCCGACATTATGATCGAACTCTATCAAAATGGGGAACTACAACAAATAGTCGAGGTAGCCTTAGCTTCCTAAAAATTTTCTAGGTTAGGTTAGCTATCCTAACCTAGTCCAAACCTACCAAACAGTGATCAGTAAACAGTGAAAAGACGGCAATTTTCTACTTAAGACTGTCCACTAAAAACTGATAAATGCTAACTGCTAACTGCTAACAAGGGCCGAATCTAAAAACTAATTTGTTAAGCTAAAAGCTTTGATGTACTTGGTTTCTAACCTTATTTTTAGGTAGGATAATTGCCAGGTTCTTTACTTTTGCCCCTTGCCTTCAGAAACTGATAACTGGAATCCCCAACCCCCAACATTAGTTAACTTCTCATGTCCAATATACCCCCACAGTGGCGCGAGGAAATCACCTCTTTACCTCCTTGGTTACGGCGTTCACTCGGCAAATCTAGCGAAATCTCCACGGTTCAGCGCATTATCAAACAAAGGAACATTCATACTATCTGCGAGGAGGGTCGCTGTCCCAATCGCGGCGAATGTTATGCCCAAGGTACGGCGACTTTTTTGTTGATGGGTCCCACCTGTACACGATCCTGTGCTTTTTGTCAAGTGGATAAGGGTCATGCACCCATGCCTCTTGATGTGGAGGAACCGCAAAAAGTGGCGGAAGCGGTGCAATTGTTAAATTTAAGTTACGTTGTCTTGACTTCTGTGGCCAGAGATGATATGGAAGACGGCGGGGCCAGTTGGTTTGTGCGGACGATGACAGCCATTCGCGAACTCAATCCCCACACTTTAATTGAGGTGTTAACCCCGGATTTTGCTGGAGGTAAGGGAAGTCAACAGGAACGGGTGGCGACGGTGGTGGGGGCAAAACCTGCCTGTTACAATCACAATATCGAGACGGTGCGCCGTTTGCAAAAGCCGGTTAGACGCGGGGCTAAATACGATCGCTCTTTGGCGGTTTTGCGTTATGTTAAGGAAATCGATCGATCGATTCCGACGAAATCTGGCCTAATGGTCGGTCACGGTGAGACAAAAGAGGAAATTATCGAGACTTTGGCAGATTTACGCGCGATCGACTGCGATCGAGTTACTATTGGTCAATATATGCGTCCTTCTCTGGAACATTTGCTCGTACAGAAATATTGGACTCCCGCAGAATTTAGCGAGTTGGGAGAAATTGCCCAAAAAATGGGTTTTTCCCAAGTTAGATCTGGACCTCTAGTCCGCAGTTCCTATCATGCGGGAGAGTAAATCAGTTATCAGTGATCAGTTATCAGTTATCAGATGTAAGTTTTAAGTTAATTTTTGTAAATCTACCAAGTTGGGATTTTTACGGGGAAACTCTCGGCTAAAATTGGGCGTTACTTTCGATTTTATCACTCAATCCAAGCCTTTGGGGGGTTCTACCCCCCAAACCCCCCGTTGGGGGCGTGGCGCCGCCCCCAAACCCCCGCGCAT
>NZ_JADBTB010000142.1:0-13828 GCF_020246405.1 Microcystis sp. M083S1 | reverse complement strand
GTCAATAGCGATCGCCTTGCGGTACATCTCCTCCGCTTCTGTCAGTTTGTTCTGGTCCTTTAGCACGAGGCCCAGACCGTAGTAGGCATAGACATAGTTGGAGTCAATAGCGATCGCCTTGCGGTACATTTCCGCCGCTTCTGTCAGTTTGTTCTGGTCGTATAGCACGTTACCCAGATTGTTGTAGGCATAGACATAGTTGGAGTCAATAGCGATCGCCTTGCGGTACATTTCCGCCGCTTCTTCTAGCTTGCCTTGTTTCTGTAGTAGCAGACCTAAATTATTATGGGCGAGGGTGTGAGCAGTAGTCGGAGTCCCAGATGGGTCATCCGGTAAACTTAGAGCCTTGCGGTACATTTCCGCCGCTTCTGTCAGTTTGTTCTGGTCGTATAGCACGTTACCCAGATTGTTGTAGGCATAGACATAGTTGGAGTCAATAGCGATCGCCCTACGGTACATTTCCTCGGCTTCCGTCAGTTTGTTCTGGTCGTATAGCACGTTACCCAGATTGTTGTAGGCATAGACATAGTTGGAGTCAATAGCGATCGCCTTGCGGTACATTTCCTCGGCTTCCGTCAGTTTTTTCTGGTCATACAGCACGTTACCCAGATTGTTGTAGGCAGGGACATACTGATCATCAAGAGCGATCGCCCTACGGAACATTTCCTCCGCTTCCGTCAGTTTTTTCTGGAAATATAGGACATTACCTATATTTTTGTAGGTTTGTGGGAGTTTTGGATCGAGAGCGAGCGACTTTTGACAGAAAATCAGTGCTTCGTCTAACTTATTTTGACGGAATAGCGCAGCGCAGAGATTGCTAAAAGCCACAGCACTGTTAGGATCAAGCTGAATAATTTGTCGCCAGATTCTTTCGGCTTCCGGGTATTTTTTTTGCGCTTGAGCAGTTTCACCCTGTTGCCATAACTGCTCTAGTGTTTGTGCCACTGTTGTCGGCGGCATGATCATCAATGCCAAAGTTAACACCCAAGCCAGCCGCACCACTTTCATAAGCTGATTGAAAATATTCCATCTATAGGTTAACAGATAGCAATGGAGTCAGGAACATTGCTGCATCTTAGTCGGTTAAGTAAGTAGTTATAATTACATTGAAGATAGATTTTACCTCTGATCCCCCCTGCCCCCCTTGATAAGGGGGGTGCTGATCCCCCCTGCTACCTTGATAAGGGGGGTGCTGATCCCCCCTGCCCCCCTTGATAAGGGGGGTGTTTGACAACTTTTAACACCTACTTACTTATACTTATAATGAATCAACCTAACGAAATTCAAAGGCAGCAACATCAGAGATTTACAGAGATTTTTAATCAGGGAAAACAGCGTTATATTCAAGCTGTCGGCAATAGCAAAAGCTATCTTTCCAGTGTCAAAGGAAAAGATTATTTATCAGACGAAGAAAGAGAAGAAGCGAAACAATTACTCAAACAAATATTTCAAACCCCAACAATCCAACTTAATCAGCGTGATTCAGACATGGCTAGAGGAAATAGAGGTGTAGATGAACTAAAAAGTTAGTCAATAGTGGGTAAAATGTTTGTGTATAGGACATTTTTTCCCCATGACTAAACCCTTAGACTCCCTGAAACAGCCCAATCCCTCGGAAAAAACAGCCCCTAGAGATGATTGGTTAGATAGCGAACTATCTCGTTTAGAAGATTATGAACCTTACGATTGGGGAGAAATAGATCCCTTAATGTTAGGCAAACCCGTACAATATGTTTCTAGTATTGGCTTAGTTGTCGAGGGTGGCAAAGATTAATGTCCGATCCGATAGTTGTTGGAGATGTGGTTATCGCCAGATTCCCGACGCAAAATCCCCAAGGCAGAGAACAGGAAGGAATTCGTCCCGCTTTAGTTATTGGAGTTCCTCAAAAGTTGGGCATTCCTCGTTTTCCTCTGATTATAGTTGCTCCCATGACTAGCGATCGCAACCAAATTTGGGCAGCTGCTTCACCCACTTTATATCCTCAATTGGCGACTGGTGAAGCTGGCTTACCCCAAAATTCTATTATTCTTTTAGATCAGGTACGAGCGATCGACTCAAATAGGATAGTACGCTATTTGGGATCTCTTTCAAGCGATCGATACAGAAGAATTTTCAATAGCCTTCAAACTATGTTGCTTCCTTAACAACAAATTCATCGAACCCGACAACCCTGCCACCGAAATTTACTTATTCAGGTATTAGATACCCTAGCTGATCCATCTGCCAACCTAACTTAGTTGGCTGCTGATAAACCTTTTTTAAAGTGTTAATATCCCGGCTAGAAATCGGGGCAATATCTCTAGTTTGAGCGAAATACATCACATCCGTCTCTAGGGGACTATGACCCCAAATTCCCAAAGCGTGACCTAATTCGTGCCGCGCTGCCGCTAAGGCCGACCGATCGGCTAAATTGGGACTAATCTGGATACTCATCCGATGAGTTAAGCGATTTTCCTTGACAAAAATCTCGTATTGTGTTATGGCAGAACGCACCCGGGGCAGTTCTAACTTACCCGTTTCGGCATTAAAACGGACTCCCGACGGCGGTAACTCCCGTTTAATGAGGATATCGGCCAATTCTGCCCGATTTACCAACTCCATCGGCAAATACTGCCCCCATTCAGCGATCGCCTGTTGTACCAAACTCAGCCAAGAACTGCGATCGCTGTGAACATAAATCTTCACGGGAAATTGCGACCAAATCAACGCCCCCACGGGGCTGATTTCCACAGCATCAAAATAATCCCCGGACTGGTTTTGCTCTTGCCATTGGGCTAAATTAGCGGGTAAAGGATGGGTTTTTAACTCTGGTAGCGATCGACTGTCGGCGATCAAAGAATAGGAAAACAGCAAAAGACTCGCCAAGGCTGCGAGTCCTAGAAAAGAGAACCGACCTCTTAGCATTTAGCGATTTAACCAGCCGGCGCTCAGTACAATAGTTAGGGTGATAAATACCGTCCCCAACGCCCAAGTCACCTGATTTAAGGTTTTTTCCGCCGTTTTTGCGCTGGTAAAAATCTGTGATTGACCGCCAATACCGCCAATACCATCCCCTTTGGGACTGTGTAATAACACCAAAATCGCCAGAAAGGCCGCCGCCAGCGCCCAAATAATCTGTACTACCAGCACCACTGTCATGATTATTACTCTCTATTTTCCATTACAAAGTATAGCAGTTATCAAGCCGTCAGCTTTGAATTAGTTATCAACTGGAGTCCTCTTCATCGTCTATATCCTCAAGTGTTAGTGGTGCTTGGGCGCTATGGCGAACATATAAGTAGGTAGGCGTTAAAAGTTGTCAGACACCCCCCTTATCAAGGGGGGATTAAGGGGGGGACTAAGGGGGGATCGGCACCCCCCTTATCAAGGGGGGCAGGGGGGATCGAACCTAAAATCCATTTTTAATTTAATTATAACCAGCTACTTAACACATAAACCGTACTATCTCTAATTGTAAAAAGCACTCGATAGACATTTTTACCTTTCCCATAAAAAAGTTGTCGGACTTCTTTGGGTAGAAAAATCGTCTGTTCGAGCGCTAAAGCACAACGAGTTGGTTTCTCTTGCAGAGTAGCAATAGCATTCATTAATCCTCGAAACCAACGGTCAGCAAACTCGGCATTATAACCTCGATACCAGCGATAGGCTTTTTCGATCTGTGCCGTGGCAGTTGGGGTAATTTCAACCTGAAATACCATATTTTTCGGCCATTTCTTGGGCAAAATCGGCAAGAGGACGGGTTTTACCGGAGTTTATCTCCTCAAAACCTTGCTGAATCCCCTCAATGCTCTCTAAATACTCCATCAGTTGTCTGAGCTTACTAGGATCGATTTGATCGAGAAAAGTCACCAGCACTTGTGAGCGATCGCTAATATCATTGGGTAACTCGGTTAGGTGTATTTGTCCATCTCGATAAACACCTTCGATGGTTTTCAGCATAAAATTCCCCTTTATTGACTTTTTACTCGTTAAAGCGAGATGCGGACGGGAGTGCGACTGGCTTTAATTTCCACTTCGGCCGGTTTAATCAGCGATCGCCCGGTCATTTCCACTGGGACAGGAATAGAGAGAATTTCCAGGATAGTGGGGGCAATATCGGCTAAACGACCATCATCCCGCAGCTGCACATCGCCACCGTGGCCGGGGATTTTTCTTTGTTCCCCTTCAATTAAAATTAAAGGAACGGGATTAGTCGTATGGGCCGTCCAAGGATTACCCGACTCATCCACCATCGTTTCCGCGTTACCGTGGTCGGCAGTGATTAACACTGTTCCCCCCAATTTATTGACGCTACTTAACAACTTAGCCAAGCATAGATCCACCGTTTCCACTGCTTTCATGGCCGCGTCTAAAATGCCCGTATGACCCACCATATCGGGGTTAGCGTAATTGACTACCACGAGACTATAGATCCCCTGTTCGATCGCCCCACAGACCGCTTCTGTCACCGCGGCTGCCGACATGGCCGGAGCTTGGTCATAGGTGGCGACTTTTGGACTAGGAATTAATTCGCGCACTTCTCCCTCAAAGGGTTTTTCTAACCCCCCATTAAAAAAGTAGGTGACGTGGGGATATTTTTCGGTTTCCGCACAACGAAACTGTTTTAATCCCTGTTGAGCGATCACCTGTCCTAAAATATTATTTAAATTCTGGGGGGCAAAGGCCACATCTACCGGTAATTTCGGATCGTATTGGGTGAAAGTGACAAAACTAAGCGGAGAAATTAAATCTCGATCGAAATCTTCAAAATCGGGCATAGTCAGGGCATAACATAACTGTCTAGCTCGATCGGGACGGAAATTATAGAATATCACCCCATCGCCCGCTTCGATCGCCCCCGGGGCAATTCTGGTGGGGGGAATAAATTCATCGGTAATATTTTGATCATAAAATGCCTGTAATACTTCCGTGATCGATCGCCCGTCGATACCTTGATCACTGGTCATCACGTTATAGGCTTTTTCCACCCGATCCCAACGGCGATCCCGATCCATGGCATAATAACGGCCACTGAGAGTCACCATGCGACCGAGACTGATTTTATTAATATGTTCTTGAATCCGTTTAATAGCGAGCATCCCGTCGGTAACATTAGTATCGCGACCATCGGTGATGACATGAATGCAGACATCGCTAATCCCTTGCACTTTCGCTAAGTCTAATAATCCCAGTAAGTGATCGAGATGGGAATGGACTCCTCCCTCAGAACATAAACCAATTAGGTGTAATTTGCTTTTTTTGGGGCGAATCTCGGCGCAGAGTTTTAATAAAGCCCGATTTTGTTGAATCGAACCATCTTCGATCGCATCGGAAATTCGTACTAATTCTTGTGGTACAACTCGCCCCGCTCCGATATTCAGGTGGCCAACTTCCGAGTTGCCCATCTGTCCTTCTGGTAGTCCCACATCCTTAGCGGAGGTGCGGATTAAGGTGTGGGGATACACTTCCCAGAGACTATCCATAATCGGGGTTTTCGCCATTGCGATCGCATTATCCGACCTTTGCGGGCGATAACCCCAACCATCAAGGATAACCAGCACGACTGGGGATATAGGTGCGTGGGTCATGATATACAGTCCTAAATCAAGAGTGGATTTCCATGCACTAAGATAATATCATCGAAACTTCCATTGATCACCGGTGTCGAGGCGATCAACCCCCTAATGTCAGCAAATGATGGGGTAGTGAGAATTTCAGTTAGGAATGAGGATTTAATAAGTTGCAAATCTAGAACAACTGTGGCTTTGCCGTGTAATTCCATTGAGGAAGTGGGGTGATAGGGAAGTGGGGTGTGGGGAGAAACAATTCATAACTTGAGAGTTAAGTACCTAAGCAAAATTAATTACACATTTCGATAAAGCCTTTGCCTTTTGCCTTTTGCCTATCCTAACCAAGAAATTAATTTTGCACGACTACTTAGGGTCTGCTGAATAAATCTAAAAACCTTGCTGGATAAGACTTTTAGACTTTTTTTCCCTGAAAAAGTGCCTACCATTGGAGTGATCGGGGGTAAAATTTAGGGATTTTTTCCCTGAAAATTAGGTAACTGACTACCTCAAAATCGGTAAAACCCCACACCCCACAACCTGCCCCCACCAACAAACTTTTTCAGCAGACCCTATTTATTGAGAATGAGCGGAGGAACCCTGAAAATTTCGGCTTAGTTGGTGGCAGCTTGCCGCCAAATCACTCCTCTAGATAAGTATTTTGACTCACGCCCCTCCCTCTTTTGAGACCTTGTGACACTTAGGGTGCGGAATGTGGGATTAAAATAGTCGAACCAATAGGCTAATCTTGATGCGTCCAAGAGCGATGAGCCAGACGCAAACCCCAATCGAGCAGATAACCAATCGCGCCAATAACGAGAATCACTGCCATCAACTCTGAATAGGCGAGTCGATCGCGTGTATCGAGAATATAATAACCCAAACCCGCACTAACCCCCAGCATTTCCGCCGGGACAAGAACGATCCAGATAATACCTATAGCCAAACGGAAACCAGTTAGGAGATGGGAGAGGATCGCAGGCAGAATAATCTGGAAAACCGTTTCCCCTCGGGTAGCACAGAGACTGCGGGCTAAAGTCAACCAAGAGCGATCAACCGCATTAACCCCAGCAGCCGTATTGAGAAGGATCGGCCAGATAGCCGCCACCGTCAGCAAAAAATACACGGGTAGATCACCAATGCCCAAAACCATCACCGCTAAAGGCATCCAAGAAAGGGGCGAGATCATGCGTAGAAATTGAAATAGGGCCGACAAAGCCGATTCAAGGGAGCGATACAACCCGATTAATACCCCCAACGGCACACCGATGGCACTAGCGAGAACCAAGCCCACAATAACCCGGCGGCAACTGGTGAGGATATGGGGCATAATCTCCCCCCCAACAAAAAGACGTAATAAAGCGACAAAAGATCGCTCAGGGGAAAAATCATTTAAAATCGGGTTTGAGTGCCATAGAGGACTGGTAAATAGCCACCAGAGCAATAATCCAAAACCGATACCCCATAAGGGTAGTAAAGCTCTTGGCGGGGAGGTCAAAGATTGTGACTTCATAGGTTAGGACCCTTAAAATTTGATCGTCTCGATGCGGGAGAGATTATTCGGTAAGCCGAAAGCTTTCGGTCCGCCCACCTGTTGCAAGGCATTACGGACAAAAGAGTCATCCACGAGATCCCGGGCCACCTGTCGGGGTTGCAGTTTTTGGAGAAAATCCGTATTTCCTTCTACCTGAGTGGTTTTGAGCAAGCGTACCAGTTCCTCGGTATAGGAAGGGAAAGGATAGGGCTGGAAATCGATCCGGTTGACTTGCCAGTCTGGATTCTCGATCGCCCCGTCTTTTTTATAGAAATTGCGATCGTAGTAAGTAAGCGACCGTTGCAATACTGGCAGCGGGTGAGGGGTATATTTTCCACCATCTTTAGAGAGAATCCGGGCCACTTCCGAGCGATTGCCCCGGGACCAGAGTTGGGCTTTAACGAGGGCGTTTACCACCTTCTGCGTCCATTGTTTCCGTTGCCTAATATCCTCCTCGTGAACAAAGACGACGCAACAGGCGTGATTCTTCCAGACATCGCCGGTGAAACGGAGAACCCTACCGGTTTTGAGATTTTCCGCCGCTGCGTTGAAAGGTTCAGCAACGATATAACCGCCGATGCTCTTATTGGCGAGGGCTGATACCATATCCGGGGGCGGGAGAACCACTAGATTAACCTCGTTAGAAGCGATCGGCGCGTCCTTGGCTTTGCGAACTATTTTCAGCCCGTTACGTTGTAAGAGTTGTTGCAAGACCAAATTATGAATCGAATACCAGAAAGGAACCGCGATCGTTTTACCTCCCAATTCCCTGGGATTTTCAATATCGGGAAGGACGGTGAGGGCTGAACCGTTGGTATGGTTCCAAGCGACGATTTTAGCGGGGAAATTGCGCCCGTAACGAATCCAGATCGAGGTGGGAAAAAGAACATGAATAACGTTCACCTGCCGAGCGAGAAAGGCTTCAACAATCTGCGCCCAAGAACGGAATAGGCGCGGTTGTTCGGCAGTTAAACCTTCCGCTTGATAAAGTTTTCGGGAGTGGGCCACCAATAGGGGGGCGGCATCCGTAATCGGTAGATAACCGATTTTCACAGGCTGATCGTTGGCATTGGCGTTAACGGGGAGATTCCAATTATCGGCGGCGATCGCTGCTCCGAAGGAACTGGTAAACAGTGCCGAAAGTTTCAGGAAATCTCGACGGCTCATGCCGCAACAAGCACAATTATCGTGTAGGTTCATAGATTTACAGTGTCATCACAAGGGCTAATTCTTGAAAAATTGACCGGCGTAGATCACTCAAAAGCTTGGCTGACTCGAAACGGGGTTTCGGCATCGTGATCGTCCATTCTCGGCGGATGCCCACCGGATGACGGCCCATGAGAAGAACTCGATCGGCTACTAATAGGGCCTCGTCGATGTCGTGGGTAACGAGGAGAACCGTGCTGTTATAGAGAGCTATGACTTCTAGGAGGAGTTTTTGCATCTCGAAACGGGTGATCGCGTCGAGGGCGCTAAACGGCTCATCCAGGAGCAGGAGAGAGGGGCGGCGGGCGAGGACGCGGGCTAGAGAAACTCTCTGAGCCATACCGCCGGATAGTTGATGAGGATAGGCACGCTCGAAGCCCTCTAGTTTGACGCTTTTAACGGCGGTGTGAACCCTTTCGCGCAATTGCTGATGATCGAGGCGGGGCATCCGCTTTAATTTCAAACCAAAAGCCACGTTTTGCCAAACGGTTAACCAAGGTAAAAGGGCGGGGGATTGAAAGACGATCGAGCTGCGGATGTCTGGTGCTTGTAGGGGTCGTGAGTGCAATTGTATTTCTCCGCCATCGGCACTTTGCAAACCAGCGGCGGTAGCAAGGAGGGTAGATTTACCGCAACCACTGGCCCCAAGCAAACAAACCACCTCACCGGAGCGCACCTGTAGGTTAATATCCTCAAAAACGGTACGGTAGCCATGGCGGGTTTTATAGCGTTTATGGAGATTTTTTAGGCTGAGGACGGGGTAATCCGTGGCGATACTCATTCCCTCACCCCCGCTCGCTCGAGTTCGCCAGGGAGAATTTTATCGGTAGAGGACTGACGTTGTAATTCTCTTTCCAGTTGAATCAGGCTCGGAGTTAACACAGGTAAAAAGGCGACCTCGCGCAGCCGTCGGGCCGTGTCGCTATTCCGGAAATAGCCTTTTCCTCCCTTAATTTCCGCTTCTAACCCTACGGATTCCACCGCTAACCGGGTAATGTCCACTCTGAGGGTGAATAGTTGGCGTGTTCGTCCGAGATCGAAGCTTTCTAGGGTGCTGAATTGCTCGATTGTCTTTTCTAGACGAGTCAGACGCTCCCGGGCGAAGAAATAACGATCGCTGGCTACCGCTGCCTTTCCCCCTAAACTTTTCTCTGTCTCCCCAAGGGATTTACGCGTAATGCCAAGGGCCAGTCCGCATTGTAACAGCAAGAAACAGGGGCGGACTGAGGGTAAAAATTTTGCTGCTTCCAAGCTGATAATCCAGTCGTGAGATAACTGAACTCGATCGAATTCAAGGGTACTGGTGCGGGAAGCCTGTAAACCCAATAATTGTAGGTCTTCACCCCGTTTTAACCCCTCTGCGAAGGAGGGAAGGGCGAGGATAAGAGTTTGTCCAGATCTAGTTTGAGCGGCAACGGCTACTATGAATTCTCCCTTAGAGTCGAGGTTAGAGGCCCAGGGCAGGAAGCCATTAACAGTGACGTTTTCTCCTTCGATCTTTGCCTGTAAACGCAGCTCCTCGATCCCGCCGAGGTACTTCATGGCGTTGGAGAGTCCTGTGGCTCCGGCTATCTCTCCCTTGAGAACAGCAGGTAGAATTTTGTTTTGTAGGTAAGTGTTATTACTGGCGGCCAGATATTGAATGAAGACGCGCTGACACCAGAAAACAAAACCGGTGGTCAGGCAGCATTGGGACACAGCGGAGATCGCCTCTACTGCCTGTAGTAAGGAGCCACCCCGGCCTCCTAAGCTTTCAGGTATAGCATAGCCGAACCAGCCCGATTCTCCTAGCTTGGTTAGGGCCGAACCGACGTTGAGATTAGCTGTACCGTTGTTGAGGTCAGTGGCTCTTTCTTCCAGAAAAGAAAGAATTTCGGAGCCTCGATCGAGCATAATTGTTCTCTCCTAGGGGTGAATATTTTCAATCGAGGTCAAACTATCTATAGGTGCGCCGACCACTTCTCTGGCTCTTTTTACCGCCGCTTCATCGGGACTATCGTAGAAACAGAGACATTTACTCAAGTCTTCGCAAACATAGGTCCGCTCGAAACTGACTTCGGGTACTTGAGCATAAAGGGGGGTTTTCTCCGCTTTTCGTTGCAGGTAAGTTTCCATCGTTAGCCCCGGGGGTAAATTCCACTGTACTAGATAGTTGGCTTTGTCTTTGCGCTCTCGCACAGTGGCTAAGTCCTGCCCAATCAAGCGCATTTCCTTGATTAGTTGCCAACCTAGCCCAGCGTTTTCTAGTACTTGTTCGAGGGAGGCGCGATCGATCGCTTTGATAATCAGGAATAACCGCCCCTCTGTTCCGCCAATTAGGGCTTCGATTAACTCTCCCTGGGATTTTGATGCGAGTGTGGCAATGCGCTCCAATATCTCGCTCACCTCTTCTTTTGTCCTTTCTTGTTGATCATCCTCTACTAGATATAGAGTCATAATTCATCTGAAATACATTTACAATACATTTGAGTTTAATGTCTTTGAGAAAAAAAAGCAATATTTTCAAGGGACTGAAAACGAGGTGACGCGGGAGTGGATGGTTCAAGACTGTTTCGCTCAAGTTGCGGCTATAACCCTTGCCTTGGGTGATATGCGTCACCTTCTCAGGCAGCTGAGACTCACAGTGGTGTAAACTGCGACTGATACTAAATCCGTTGAGTATAGGCTACTTATGAGGAGAGGCAAGAGGCAATAGGGGGAATAAATAGGGTTTGCGGCAAAAAGTTTGTTGGTGGGGGCAGGGTGTGGGGTGTGGGGTGTTGTGGGGTGTAGGGTTTTACCGATTTTGAGGTAGTCAATTACCTAATTTTCAGGGAAAAAGTACCTGAATTTTACCCCCGATCCCTCCAATGGTCGGCACTTTTTGAGGTCAAAAAAGTCTAAAAGCCTTATCCAACAAGGTTTTTAGATTTATTCAGCAAGCTCTAAATAATCAGTTTTTAATAACCGAATTTAGTATGACTCTCTTCTGCCTAGAATGACAGAAGAGAGATAAGTTGTGTTGAGAAATGTGTAGAGTTGGAGCCGACCCTTGACTGGAACCTAAGCTGTCGTGATAACTTGTATAGGAGTTATCGAAAAGACCCCCATCAGCTAGACAGCCCCTTCCAGTTTCTCTATGTTTCATCCTAACCAATCGGAAACCCGCGAAGATATCCGCGAGTATGTGGCTCAACTACAACTTCACATGGCTTTACAAGCTCGTAATCTCGTGCCTAGTCTGACTAATACTAGAGATAGTCGCGAGAAACTGCTGCAGGATACCCAGGCGACTATTGAAAAAATCGTTTCTCGTCATTTCTAGTTGACCGATTTTAGCATAGTCACTTGAGCCACAGGACAGGCAATACAGGTGCCAGAATTGTCACTGCGGCGGCTGTCGCTAATCTCGATGACCTCCGCTTCTGCAAGAGCAAGAATTGTCTCCTGTCCATCAGTAGGCATTTACCTTCTCGTGACAGCAAAGATAAGACCACCAGTTTTTTGGTTGTCTATACTTTAGATGGTCATAATCTGAGATTTATTAAACTTCTGAAATCCTAGGAGTTAGCAAGGAATCCAGTTCATTTTTATGTTTCAAATAGGCATCATTCAGACATCCATGAATAGCAGAAGAAAACTAATAAAAGTTTTCATAATATTTTGCATATAAGCATTTATTTTTAACGAATTTACACAGCCTTTCAATTAAATTAAGATTAAGCGAATAAGGCGGGAAATAGAGAAACGGCCGATTCAAGTCTAAATTGCATCACTGTCCGATCTACCTTCATAGAATACCTCATTCGGGGTACGATAGTCAAGACATTTTCGTAGAAGCACATATCGCTAAATTACAAACCTGTTTTGAGGGAGCGTTACCCCATGTGGGACTTTTACCTTCTGTCATTGCGGAAGGATTAGAGGTTATCTATCAGCAAAAGGGTTGGCAATTAACCGATAAGGGAAGAAATTCTGAGATAGAATCTCGTCAATTTCCGACGATGGATGATTTTTATGTTGCGGTAGAGAAGGTGTTAAAAGAAAGGGGGGATCAGGGAGAGGTTAAAAGTAATCTAGAAGCAGCGATTAAGGGAAGAATTAAACCATTACTAATGGGAAGTAAGGGGTTAATGTTTAGTCGTCCTATTTCTCAGCCAAATGCTGAGGAGTTATTTAGTCATCCAGTTATTTTAGAAATGAATGATCTCAATGAGCAAGATAAGTCTTTATTGGTGATGTTCTTTTTAACTATGTTACGAGAATATCGGCTCTTCTAGGTTCTGTGTGATCAGTTTAACTTACTCTATGATCGATCGATCTTTGTGTCCTCTGTGTCTGGAGTGGTTCCTTCCACTCCCTCGCTCTTGAGGAATGTATCTTAGAATACATTTTACCCACCAAACCTGGGAGAGCCGAATATCGAGAATTGAATCCAAGTAAAGAATTAACTCATATCACCTTAGTAGAAGAAGCACACAATGTCTTAAAAAATGTGGCTTCTAAGGGGAGTGAAGAGGGAGGAACATCGGATGTCAAAGCCAAAGCAGTTCAGTCATTTTGTAATATGTTAGCAGAGGTCAGGGCTTATATTGCTCACCAGTTGCGGGATACTCATGATCGAGAGGCGATCGCCAACGCCATGATTATGAGTGAGGAGCAGCGGGATTTTTTAGGAAAATGCGAGACAGGGAGGGCAGCAATATTTTACACTGGACTACAGAAAGCGACTTTCATTGATGTCCCAGTGTATAAAGATCCTGCACCACCGACTTATGAGGGTAAGTCTTCGATAGAGAATTGTTATCGAGGATTTGACGAAAATTTCAGTCGGCAGCAGTCTGATGAAGAGGTGCGGGTTTATATGAGTCGCTTTGGGGTGGTGAAGGGTAAAATGATAAATTGTTTTCTATGTACAGATCCCTGTGAGTATCGGGATGATATTCTGAGGTTGGCTGAGGAAAGTAAGGACGAGTTTAACGAGGCTTGGAAAAGCTTTAAAAAAGCTAAAAATAAGACTGAATCGATGAAAAATCTTGCCAGACTTATTTTAAAGGTAACTAATATTGAGGAGGAAAAAAGTTTATATATGGCTTGGTGTTATACCCAAGAAGTAGCATACCGATGTCGAATCAATGATCTTAATCAAAGTCATAAAAATAGTTTTATCAAGTCTTTTAAAGAGGTAATTTGTAAAGAATAGAGAAGCATAAATTAATCAAAATTCTGCCTTACAGTTTTTATCAGAAGAAGAACAATAACAAGCATATCGGAGATATTTGATTTACTAGGAAGTAACAGCCTATGAGCATTATAGAAAGTCAAGATTCTTCGGAAAATCTAGAAGACTTAACGGAAATACAACAAAATGATGATGAAGCTTTAGCACAATGGCAAGAAGAACAATTAGAAGAAACCGAATATATCTGAACTTCCCCCCATACATATATACTATAATAGCCGAAAACCCTTATCCATCAATGGATGTAACCCCTTAACTTTTCTTAATGTACCCATGTAATTTGTAACATTTCTTAATGGACAAGAATTCTCTCCATTTGC
>NZ_JADBTB010000141.1:0-8615 GCF_020246405.1 Microcystis sp. M083S1 | reverse complement strand
GTCCCACGGTACGTTGACCGCCTATAGCTTCTTGTACTTGTTGCGCGCGACTTTTTACCCGGCCAAGCTTTTCTGGTCGGAACCCCCTAAGCCGAGTTTTCAAGGTGCTGCGCCGTCCACTTGGTTTTCGAGACTGGCCTCTTAATTCTAACGTAAAGCCGCCGTAGAACGGCGGGGTTTCAGACCCAAAATTTCCTATGACCACTACCGGTTCTTTTGATGACTCTTTGTTCGCAAGAGGGGATTCTCTTCTCAAGCGAGCCTCCGATGATGTTCCCGAGAAAATTATCGGAACGATTTTGTTCGCCTGCGCCCTTGTATCTGTAGTCACAACCTTCGGCATCGTCGCTATTATTTTCAAGGAAACTGTCGCTTTTTTCCAGGAAGTAAGTTTCGGGCAGTTCTTCTTGGATACCCAATGGACTCCCCTTTTTAATCCTCCCCGTTTCGGGATCTGGCCGTTGATTAACGGAACCGTTTTAACCACGGTCATCTCAATGGTGGTCGCAGTTCCGTTGGGATTGTCTTCAGCGATTTATCTGGCCGAGTACGCAACCCCGAAAGCAGCTTCTATTCTGCGTCCGGCCGTGGAAATTTTGGCGGGAATTCCCACCGTAGTTTACGGTTACTTCGCACTGATCTTTCTCACACCCTTACTACGGAATTTTTTACCCGTAGAGGTTTTTAACGCTCTGAGCGCGGGATTGATGATGGGAATCATGATCACCCCGACCGTCGGTTCGATCAGTCTAGACGCGATTAAATCGGTTCCCCGTTCCCTGCGCGAGGGTTCCTACGCCCTAGGAATTACCAAGCTGGAAACAATTTTCAAGGTGGTTTTGCCGGCCGCCCTATCGGGGATTATGGCTTCGATTATTTTGGGGGTTTCCCGTGCGGTGGGAGAAACCATGACCGTCCTGATCGCGGCGGGTGCTCAACCTCGTCTAACTTTCAATCCACTGGAATCGATCGCCACCATGACCGCTTTTATGGCCCAGGTTTCTAGTGGAGATGCCCCGAGAGGGAGTTTCAATTTTAAATCCATCTATGCGGTCGGTGCGGTGCTTTTCCTGATCACTCTGGCACTCAACATCGGCAGTTATTGGATTTCTAATCGCTTTAAGGAAAAATACGACTAATTATCATGGTTAAATCTTCTCCTGCTAGGGATACGGCCGTCTTTAACGATCGACTCGAAAGCCGAGAAACCATCGGCAAAATCTACGAGTATATTTTCTTGATCGGATTACTCATCGGTCTATTCGTTCTCGCTCTACTGTTGCTCAATGTCTTTCATGACGGACTGGCCCGCCTACTCACCCCCGGTTTTCTCACGGAAACCCCCTCCCGTTTTCCCGATCGCGGGGGAATTCGCCCCGCGATTATCGGTAGCCTCTATTTGGGAGTAATCGTGATCTTGGTAGCGGTGCCCATCGGGGTGGGCGCTGCCCTATACCTAGAAGAATACGCCCCGAAAAACTGGTGGACGGCGCTGATCGAGGTGAATATCGGCAATCTGGCCGGGGTTCCCTCGATCGTTTACGGTTTACTCGGTTTAGGGGTCTTCGTCTATTTGCTGAATTTCGGTTCTACCCTACTTTCCGGGGCCTTAACTCTATCTCTACTATCGCTGCCAGTCATTATCGTTGCGGCGCGGGAGGCGATCCGGGCGGTTCCCGATTCCCTCCGCCAAGCTTCCTACGGTCTAGGCAGCACCAAATGGCAGACGCTCCAACACCATGTTTTACCCTACGCGGTGCCGGGGATTCTCACGGGGGTAATTATCTCCGTGTCGCGGGCGATCGGGGACGCGGCCTCGCTAGTGGTGGTGGGAGCGGTGAGTTTTCTGACCTTCGATCCTGGTTTATTCGAGCGATTTATGGTACTGCCCATTCAGATTTTTAGTTATGTCTCCCGTCCTGAACCTGGTTTCGCCAATGCCGCCGCTGCAACGATTATCGTTCTGATCCTTTTGATCATGGCGCTGAACGCCATCGCCATCTATCTACGTCAACGCTATTCGACACCGAATTAGGGAAGGCAGCAGGCAGCAGGCGGGAGGTTAGATAAGTCTATTTAACTTATTAATTGCCCACTCCTCTACTCCCCACTGCTCCCGAAACACATCTTTAACCATACTCAGGAGAATTTTTGCCATGACTACCCACCTTAACCCAGATCACAGTGTTTTCGAGGCGGAAGGAGTGAAAGTTTTTTATAATGGATTTCTCGCTCTTCTGGACGTTCATATTAAAATTCCCGCGCAAAAAATCATCGCCTTTATCGGGCCGTCCGGTTGCGGGAAAAGTACCCTCTTGCGCTGCTTTAACCGAATGAATGATCTGATCCCCGGCGCCAAGGTGGAGGGAAAACTACTTTACCGAAATCAGAATATTTACGATTCGCAGGTCAATGCGGTCAAGTTAAGGCGACAGGTGGGGATGGTTTTCCAACGTCCCAACCCTTTTCCCAAGAGCATTTACGAGAATATCGCCTACGCGCCCCGAACCAACGGTTATCAGGGAAATCTTGATGAATTGGTCGAGTATTCCCTGCGGCAGGCGGCGATCTGGGAGGAAGTAAAGGACAAACTGAAAGAAAAAGGAACGGCACTATCGGGGGGACAACAACAGCGTCTCTGTATCGCCCGTGCGATTGCGATGAAGCCGGATGTTTTATTGATGGATGAACCCTGTTCGGCCCTCGATCCCATCTCTACCCGTCAGGTGGAGGAATTGTGCCTACAACTGAAGGAAAGTTACACGATCATCACCGTCACCCACAATATGCAGCAGGCATCGCGGATCGCCGACTGGACGGCATTTTTTAACACCGAAACCGATCGGTCCGGGAAACGCCGGGGAAAATTAGTCGAATTTAGCCCCACGGAAGTTATGTTCGGCAATCCGCAAACCGACGAGGCCCGGGAGTATATTACCGGGCGATTTGGGTAATTGAAACAGAAAAAAAGCCGATAGTCTGTTTTTCAAAACCGTGCGCGGTTTTATGCCGAGACACCCATTGCTATGAATAGAAAGGACTGGATTTTCGCTATTTTGTTGGTTTTTGTCCCGATCTCGATCGCCTGGAATTTCCTGCGTTGGGACGTGACGATCGTTTTCCTGAGTGCCTGTCTAGCGATTGTTCCCCTGGCCGCTTACATGGGAAAGGCAACCGAGGAAATCGCCGTCGTGGTCGGTCCCAATCTCGGCGGTTTACTGAACGCCACCTTCGGCAACGCCACCGAATTAATTCTCGCCTACGCCGCCCTGGAAGAGGGTTTGATCGAGGTGGTGAAAGCGACGATTACCGGTTCGATTATCGGGAATCTGCTGCTGGTAACGGGCTTATCGATGTTTTTCGGCGGCTTACGCTATAAAGAACAGAAATTCCAGCCCGTGACCGCCCGTTTAAATTCCTCGTCGATGAATCTCGCCGTGGCAGCGATCCTCCTACCCACGACCGTTCAATACACCTCCGCCGCAATCGAGGAGAGCGTCCTACAGCGTCTCTCGGTAACGGTGGCGGCGGTATTAATTTTTGTGTATTGCCTGAGTCTGCTTTTTTCGATGAAGACCCATACCTATCTTTACGAGGTGGGGGACGCAGATCTCGATCAAGAGTCGGGGGAAGCGGTAAGCGTAAAAAAGCCGAATCTCTGGCTCTGGGTGGGGATATTACTGCTGGTGACCATCGGGGTGGCGGTCGAATCGGAATTATTAGTTAATACCCTAGAGGAAGCCACGCATAAATTAGGATTAACGACCCTTTTCACGGGGGTGATCCTGCTGCCAATTATCGGCAACGCGGCCGAACACGCCACCGCGGTTAGGGTCGCCTTAAAAGACAAAATGGATCTGGCGGTTTCTGTCACCGTCGGTTCAAGTCTGCAAATCGCACTTTTTGTCGCACCGGTTCTCGTAATCGCGGGTTATTTCATCGGTCAGCCGATGGCTCTCGATTTTGATCCGTTTGAATTGGTCGCCGTCGCCGTCGCGGTGTGGCTGACTAACTCGATCAGTAACGACGGTCGCTCGAACTGGCTAGAGGGTATATTACTCGTCGCCACCTACGCAGTGATCACCCTTGCTTTCTTTTTCCATCCCGCACCGGGATAAAGCGATCGGTCGTGGGAAATACAGTTTCTCGATCGGGATAGGTAGTAAAATTCTCCCGTTCCAGAACCTTTGAAGGAAAAGCCGAACAAGGTTTAACGAACGGACGAACCCGACGGCCATCTTAAGGAAAAAAACCATGATCGAGATTGTGATCGCGATATCTACCGGTGTAGCGGCATTCGTCGCCACCAACCTCGACGATATATTGATCCTGACGATTCTCTTCAGCCAAACGGGGAAACTCTTCCGTCGTCGCGATATCGTCATCGGTCAGTATATCGGCTTTAGTCTGCTTGTTATTGCCAGTTTAGCGGGATTTTTCGGGTGCTTTCTCATCCCTACCCCCTGGATTCGCTATCTAGGCCTCGTTCCTGTGATTCTCGGCATCGTTTCCCTTCTCAAAGAAGAGGAGAAGGAGGAAGAGCCGGAGAATGTCGAATTGGACTTAGAGGGTGCGAAACATTCCCCCTTCGGCGTAGCTCAGGGTAAACTCTTCGGTGGTTGGTTTGACCCGCGCACCTATAGCGTGGCCGCGTTGACCGTCGCCAACGGCAGCGATAATATCGGTATTTACGTTCCCCTGTTTGCCAGTAGTAGCGTAACAAGTCTGATCG
Organism: Microcystis sp. M083S1; assembly: GCF_020246405.1. Taxonomy (NCBI): domain Bacteria; kingdom Bacillati; phylum Cyanobacteriota; class Cyanophyceae; order Chroococcales; family Microcystaceae; genus Microcystis; species Microcystis sp. M083S1. The sequence continues at coordinate 3,883 of NZ_JADBTB010000141.1, read as the reverse complement.
TTATCGTCAGCGTGTTTTTGATTCTGGTGGGGGTTTGGTGTGCGATCGCCTACGGGTTGACCAGTGTGCCGACCATCGCCACTATTCTCACCAGTCAGGGAAGCACCTTCGTTCCCTGTGTGCTGATCGGTTTAGGGATTTTTATCGTCAAAGAAAGTATTCCCCTCGCGTTTTTGGCCTTAGGAATTAGCTATCTCTGGGCGATCATCGGTCGCAGTAAGGGACTGGCAAGAAAATAAAGTACCATTTATTTCCCAGGCAGAATTATCACATTAAATCTGGTTATTAAAAACTGATTATTTATTTCTCCTTTTGCCTTTTGACTGTCCTTATAAGTAGCCTATACTCAACGGATTTAGTATCACATCCCAGGGAGTGATTCCCAGTGGGATCTGGGGTTAGGAGATTTTAACTCACTGAGAACAACGATTTGATGAGTTGCATTCCAGACGTTTTTGACGTTCTGCTAAGATTGTTTTTAAATTCGGTCTTCCGGTTAAGGTTAATCGCCAAGAAGCCCAAATTTCATAGATAATATCCACTAGAAACCCGATAACCGGCCATTTGGTAGCGGCATAAATCCAACCAATGCCCAAAATATCATAGACTTGGCGAAACACTTCCACATTTTGGAGAATAGTACCATCGGCTAGTACAGCATGGATTCGTCCCATGGCTGCCGCGAAGGAAATACCGCCATTTTCCTCCGGATTATAGTTTTCGGCGGCAATATCGACAAAAGCAACTAATCCTCTCCCAGCATCCTGTTTTTGCAGAAAATTGACCTCCCGCAAGCAGAGGGGACATTCTCCATCGTAGAGGAGTTTAATTTTCCAAGAGGGCGATCGAGTAGAATTTTCTAAGGTATCAGCAGATTGAGTCGGTAAAGATGACATGATCTTCTAGGGATTCTCGTTTTAGTGATTAGTGAATGGTTGGGGTTTGACAGCATTTTTCTTTATTCGTGGCAGACATAGCACTCCCCTCTCCCACCCCCTCCTTGAACGAATTCCCAGGGTTTGGGTGTGAGGGCAAGTGACCATCTCTGCCATGACTTTAGAAAAATGCCATGAAATGACTATAATTTTATCCATCGAAAAAAATCTATGATTGAAGACGTAAAAAGTGATTGACTTCATAGATTATCTGGGTTATAGTGTGTGATATAGATCACTTAAGTGTGTGATGCAGATAACTTAGTTGTGTCGCAAAACTCAAGTTTGAATTGTGCTTATGATTCCAATCTTAGGACTATTTTCACACAGATGGGGGAAATACACAGGTAATGGTCGCCCATCAAAGACAGGCAATCGCAAGCGGTACTCGTACTGTGAACCTGTAAATTTCTACTGATGGTGACATAGGTGTGCTGCTGGAGCGCAACAACAAGTTAAGCTTCCATGCTTTCTGTCTTGAATGCCTTATAATCTTTTCTAACTTATTGCCATGAATTCAACCAATCTTATAACTACCGCCGACTCATCGCCGGAAAACACCTGCGATGAGCAAAAGAAAGTAACCGAGAACGAGCAAATACCAAATAGTACAAACCCGACCAGTAAGATTGATGAGTTGTTAAAGGATGCTGTCGGTGGCAAAAATTTAAATTCCCTCTCCCGAGGAGATTTAAATAAGCTTTTGAACAAAGTTGATTTTTTAGGTGCAATTGGACTTGATACTGACGGAAAAAAGATACCAAAAAAAGTTGACGACAACCAAAAATCAAGTCTTACCTCAAGTCCTACCTCAAGTCTTACCTCAAGTCCTGCCTCAAGTCCTGCCTCAAGTCCTGCCTCAAGTCCTGCCTCAAGTCCTGCCTCAAGTCCTGCCTTAAGTTTTACCTCAAGTGTCTCACTACCAGATTTAGTGGGCAGTTTTGGCACGATTAATTTGCCAAGTACAGTTGACTTCGGCGCTCTGGGGAATGCACAGGTAATTGTCACCAATCAAGGACAGGCGCTCGCCAGTGGACCTAGTACTGTCAAACTCTACATCTCCACTGACGGTCAGATTGACAGTAACGATGCCTTACTCACCAGTGTCAGCACAAACTTGAACCTAAACGCCGGGCAGTCAGTCACCCTAGACTTGCAGTATCAAAACAATACTTCAGTCATCGCTCCGGGGGCCTACTTTCTCATTGCTCAAGTCGATGCAGATAACCAAATTGCCGAACAAGTAGAAACCAATAATGTCACCAGTAAATTAGTATCGGGACTCAATACTAATGCCGTCATCGACTGGAATGCGATCGCATTAAATGCGATTCAAGCCGAGGGAAAAGCGGGGCAGGGAGTCGCGCCGACAGTAGGTTCTCGCTTAATGGCGCTGGTTTCTACTGCCGTCTATGATACGGTCAATGCCTTCAACACTTTATATCCCTCCTACGCTGTAAATGTGAACGCACCAGCGAATACCTCGTTGGAGATGGCGGTAGTTGGTGCTGCTTATCGAGTTCTCTCCACTCAATTACCTGGACAAAGTAGCTTGTTCTTACAGCAAGTAGCCAATTCTCGGGCGGAGATTCTGGACAGTGCCATCGCTGAAAGCAGGGGTTTTAATTTTGGCATTTTAGTAGCCAATCAGAGCCTCAATTTACGCGCTAATGATGGTTCTAACGACAATACGCCTTTCACTCCGCTGTCGGGAGCCTATGTCTGGACACCAGAAACCTCGGGCCCGACTGCTGCGGTAGCAGTGGGTGCGAACTGGGGGGGAGTAGATACTTGGACGATTGGCGACATTGACCAGTTTGTCTCGCAAAATCAAATTGATGTAACTCTTGATGGCCGTCCCGACACAAATCCTACATTGTATGCCCAAGAAATTGAAGAAGTCCGGCTCTATGGCGGCTTGGACGACACTACTCTCACGACCACTTTACGCAATGCAGACCAGACAGAAATGGCTGTTTTCTGGGCTTATGACCGGGCTGATACCTTCCGTCCCTACGGTCAATTAAACCAAATTGCTCAAGAAATTGCGGTGCGCGACGGCAATACCTTGCAAAAAGATGCCAGCCTATTTGCCGCGTTAAATACCGCGCTGGCGGATGCGGTAATCGTCGCTTGGAAAGAGAAATACACTGAACTCCAACCTCGCCCTGATGACGTAATTGCCGGAGGATTTGCGGCTAATGACGGGTTAGCTTCTACGGTGGGCGATCCCGATTGGAAACCCTTGCTGTCACCATTAATGGGGGTTAATTCGCCACCCTTCCCGGATTATATGTCAGGGCATTCCGCCATGGGGGGAGCATTTGCTGGAGTGATGACCAACTATTTTGGTGACAACTATGTGTTTAGTGCTGTCTCCCAAGAACTTGTTGGTGTCGTTCGTACTTTCGATAGTTTCTATGAAGCGGGAATGGAAGATGCCCTCAGTCGTATTTATGGCGGGGTTCACGTCCGTGAGGCTTGTATTGATTCTTTTGAAATGGGGTTAGCTGTTGGCGAGTTTGTCGCGGCAAATTTCTTTCAGCCGATTTAAAATCGGGTTCGTTGTTAAGGCTCCGGCCCGATGATTGACAATGGAACGTTTGTCTCTGGCACTTTTTTAGTCAAAAAAGTGCCAGAACTGTTTTCTAGGAAGGCTTCCAGTAATAAGCTGTTCGTAATTTAAATTGCTTGTTGAGACGAGGCAAGAGGCAAGAGGCAAGAGGCAACAGTAAAGGGATTGAGGTAGATTCGGCTAATCTTAAGAATAAGCACTTTAAATGCGTCTTAGCTTATTCAACCAACCCTAGATAGGGGCTGCTGAAAAAGTTTTTCGTGGGGGCAGGGTGTGGGGTGTGGGGTGTGGGGTGTAGGGTTTTACCGATTTTGAGGTAGTCAGTTACCTAATTTTCAGGGAAAAAGTACCTGAATTTTACCCCCGATCCCTC